>JACFND010000041.1:0-12426 GCA_019455045.1 Flavobacteriia bacterium | reverse complement strand
ACCGTATAAACCAGGTTGGAACTTGCCGAATAAACCGGCAGGAATGAGAAAACAGCCAGCAGACCAATGAAAGCCCACAGGTATTTATCACCTTTTATCAATTCTTTAAAAAAGTTCATTCCTTTTTTGACATTATAATTTTTTCACTTCTTCCTTAAACTGTCTTCCTCTGTCTTCGTAATTTTTGAACAAATCAAAACTTGCACAGCAGGGCGAAAGCAATACCGTATCTCCTTTCTCACTGAAGAAATAAGCAGATCTCACCGCTTCCTCCATCGATTTGGTTTCAACAATATTTTCGACCATTCCGTCAAAAGCACTCAATATTTTTGAGTTGTCAATGCCAAGACAAACAATCGCTTTTACTTTCTTCTGCACCAGATCAAATACTTCAGAATAATCATTTCCCTTATCGGTTCCACCGACGATCCAAACCGTCGGATTCTTCATGCTTTCCAGCGCATAATAGGCTGCATTCACATTGGTCGCCTTTGAGTCGTTGATAAATTCAACTCCGCCGACTTTCAGTACAAACTCAAGCCGGTGCTCGACTGCGGTAAAATCAGACATGCTTCGTCTGATCACATCTTTCCTGATTTTCAGAATATTGGCAGTGGTTGCTGCCGCCATTGAATTGTAGATATTGTGTTTTCCGCGAAGTGAAATTTCCGAAATCGGAATTTCAAATTTATCGGGATAATTAATCATCATTTTTTCATCATCTGCATAGGCTCCATCGTCCAAATTTGTGTTCATAGAATAGGCTACTTTTTTTGCGGTTGTGTCAATTTCTTTTATTAGTTCTGCTATATTTTCATCGTCAAAATCATATACGAAATAGTCTTCGTGAGACTGATTTTCGGTAATCCTGAATTTTGCTTTTGCATACAGTTCAAGTTTGTAATCATATCGGTCCAAATGGTCGGGTGTGATGTTGAGCAGTATGGCGATATAAGGTTTGAATGAAACAATATCGTCGAGCTGAAAACTGCTGATTTCAAGCACATAACAGTCAAATCCTCCTTCTGCCACCAGATCTGCAAAACTTCTTCCGATGTTTCCGCCCAGACCGACGTTCATTCCTGCAACGCTGAGTATATAATGAATCAGCGAAGTGGTGGTTGTTTTTCCGTTGCTGCCGGTTACTGCAATTATTTTTGAATCTGTAAAACGAGATGCAAATTCAATCTCGGAAATTACAGAAATATGTTTTTCATTCAATTTTTGGATGATCGGCGCTTCTTTTGGAATTCCGGGGCTTTTGACTACCAGATCGGCATTCATGATTTCTGATTCGGAATGCTGTCCTTCTTCGAAATCGATGCCGTTGTCAATGAGTCTGACCCTGAATTTTTCGGACAGCGAACCTCTGTCTGACAGAAAAACTCTGTATCCCTGTTTTTTACCAAGGATTGCAGCACCTACGCCACTTTCTCCTCCGCCCAATATGACCAGTTTTTGTTGCATCATCTCATTTTTAAAGTAATCACTGTTACCACTGCCAGAATAAATCCGACAATCATCATCCGGTTCACTATCTTGCTCTCATGCAGTCCCTGCTTCTGATAGTGATGATGCAGGGGAGACATCAGGAATATCCTTCTTCCTTCTCCGTATTTTCGTTTGGTGTATTTAAAATATGAAACCTGAAGCATTACCGAAACGCTTTCTGCCAGAAAGATTCCGCAAAGCACAGGCAGCATCAGCTCTTTCCTGACGATGATCGCAATCACAGCAATCAGACCGCCGATGGTGAGACTTCCGGTGTCGCCCATAAATACCTGGGCGGGATAAGTATTGTACCACAGAAATCCGATCAGCCCGCCGATAAATGCGGTACAAAAGACGACGACTTCTTCTGATCTCGGTATAAATACGATGTTCAGATAATCCGCAAAAATGATGTTGCCCGACACAAACGCAAAAAGCGAAAGCGCTGCAACGATGATGACCGACGAGCCCGCCGCCAGACCGTCAATTCCGTCTGCGAGATTGGCTCCGTTTGAAACCGCAGTGATAATAAATACAACAGCGAGCAGAAAAACGATCCATTCGTATTTGATCTTCCCCGAATTGTCCATCCAGAAAAGCAGTTCGCCGTAATTGAATTCATTGTTTTTCAGAAACGGAAGTGTGGTATCCAAACTTTTTTCCTCATCACCGAATTTTACAATATGCGTTCCGACTGTTTGTCCTTCATTGACATTCACCTGATGCTTAATCGTTACATCAGGGCTGAAATAAATCATTGCACCGACAAAAATCCCCAAACCTGCCTGACCCAGAATTTTGAATCTTCCGGCGAGTCCTTCTTTGTGTTTCCTGAATACTTTGATGTAATCATCCAAAAACCCGATTGCGCCCAGCCAGAGCGTTGAAACCAAAAGTATGATCACATAGATATTGTCGAGTTTTGCGAACAGCAAGGTCGGAATAACGGTTGCCAAAATAATGATGATTCCGCCCATGGTCGGTGTGCCCGCTTTTTCGTTTTGCCCCTGAAGACCAAGATCCCGAACGGTTTCACCAAGCTGTTCTCTTCTCAGATAATTGATGATCTTTTTGCCAAAAAACAGTGCGATAAACAATGCGGTCAGTACCGCCAGACCGGATCGGAATGACACATATTGGAACATACCCGCACCGGGGATGTCAAAATGTTTGTCCAGATATTCAAATAAGTAGTACAGCATCTTATTTATTGAGTTGTATTGCCAATTCCTTTACCGTCTCCATGTCATCAAAATGATGTTTCACTCCGTTTATTTCCTGATAGGTTTCATGTCCTTTGCCCGCAATCAGAATGATATCGCCTTTTTCGGCCATCCTCAGCGCAGTCTTGATCGCTTCTTTCCTGTCTGTTATTTTTAATGTCTTTTTGTAATTTTTTGGTTTGATTCCGGCTTCCATATCTGCCAAAATCGCTTCAGGATCTTCAGTTCTCGGATTGTCAGAAGTAAAAATTGCCTGATCCGATTTTTCTGATGCGATATCAGCCATTTCGGGTCGTTTGGTTTTGTCACGATCACCGCCGCAGCCGACCACAGTAAACAGTTTTTCACTGTGATTTCTGATGGTTTGAATCGTATCCAGCACATTTTCAAGCGCATCCGGTGTATGTGCATAATCAATGATTGCTACGATACCGGTTTTTGTCATAAACGACTGAAATCTTCCGTCCACTTTTCCAAGACTGCTCAAATGAGTGAGAATTTCATCTTCATCAAAACCAAGAATTCTTGCAATCGAATAAACAGTCAGCAGATTGTAAGCATTAAACTGACCAATCAGCGGCGTCCAAACTTCTTTTCCGTCAATCGAAAGCAGCATGCCGTCAAAACGGTTTTCAAGAATTTTTGCTCTGAAATCAGCATCAGATTTCAATGCATAAGAATATCTTTTTGAAGCCGAGTTTTGAAGCATCACCACTCCGTTTTTGTCATCGATATTGGTCAGCGACGAAGCCGATTTGGGCAGATGGTCAAAGAAACTTTTTTTGACTTTCAGATATTCAGCAAAGGTTTTGTGATAATCCAAATGATCGTGCGTGATGTTTGTAAACACAGCCACCTTAAAATTCAAACCTGCAATTCTGTGCTGATGAATCCCGATCGAGCTGACTTCCATCACCGCAAATTCACAGCCGGCATCGACTGCTTCTTTGAAAATTTTATTCAGTGTAATGATATCGGGTGTGGTATGTACGGTCGAATGTTCTTTTCCGTCCACCAGAATTCTGATGGTCGAAATCAGCACCGCAGCATAACCCAATGATTCAAACAGATTATAGGTCAAAGTCGCAGTGGTGGTCTTTCCGTTGGTTCCGGTAATTCCGATCAGCTTTAATTTTTCGGACGGATTGTCATAAAAATTGGCTGCGATATAACCCATTGCTTCAGATGAATTTTCAACCTTAACATAGGTCACATCCGGATTTAAATTTTCGGGAAAATGTTCACAGACAACTGCAGTTGCACCGGCGGAAATTGATTTTTCAATAAATTCATGACCGTCAACCTGAGTTCCTTTTTGAGCGATGAACAGCGCATTTTTCTCAATCTTCCTGGAGTCAAAATGAACCGAAGAAATCGGGATGTCGGTATTTCTGATCACTTCTTTTAATTTCACTTTGTACAATAAATCCTTCAGCTTCATCTGTTCTTTCGCTTAACTTTCAAGTGTCAAATAAATGGTTTGTCCTTTTCTGAACGGGGTTCCGGCCGGAATCGACTGTCCGGTTACTTTGCCCAATCCGTCGTATCTCACATCCAGCCCCATATTTTCAAGAACCGGAATTACATTTTCTCCGCTTTTGCCGATCAGATTCGGAATTCTGCTGCCTTCACCATTGTATCGGATCGACGGTGCAGATTTGATTTCCTTTTCAACATTGACCAGCTCGGGTGTGTTCGGAACCTTGATCGGTGTTCTCGAATAAACCCAGTCTGCAATTTTTTTGAATACCGGTGCAGTCACCGTACCACCGTAGATTCCTTTGTTGTTTGAGGGTTTGTGAACCACCACGATGCAGGTGTACTTGGGGTCGTCGGCCGGAAAGAATCCTGCAAATGAAGCACGGTATCTGATCGGCTGGTCTTTCACCCAGTATTCAACCCTTGCGGTTCCGGTCTTGCCTGCGATTTCGTAATGTTCGGTAAAAATATTTTTTGCGGTTCCTTCAGAAACTGCTTTTCTGAGCATTTCTGTAATGGTTGCAATGTTTTGATCGGACGCCATTTTATCAACCAGAACCTGCGGCTTAAAATTGACAACCGTACCGTCGTATTTTTCAATTTTGTCGATAAACAAAGGTTTGAGCATTCTGCCTTTGTTTGCAATCCCGTTGTAGAAAGTCAGGATTTGAAGGGGCGTAATCTGGAATCCGTATCCGTAAGACATAACGGGAAGAGTGATATTGCTCCAGTCCGAGTCGGTTGGTTTGTGAAAGACCGGAGCAGTCTCACCTTCAATGTCGATACCCATCTTTTTGGTCAGATTCCATTTTGACAGCTGATCAAAATATTGCTGCGGATTGCTCCCAAATCCTGCATTGATCAGTTTTGCGGTTCCGATGTTTGAAGATTTGATCAAAACCTGTTCAACGGTCAGTGTGCCGTTTCCGTGGGTATCCGAAATGACTTTGTTATAAAGTCTGTAGCGTCCGTTTCCGGTTTCAACCGTATCGTCCGCTTTGAATTTTTCATTTTCCAAACCGCTCAAAAGCGAAACGGTTTTGAAGGTCGAGCCGGGTTCTGCACGGTCTGCAACCACATAATTGTAAACATCGGTATAGGTTCCGTCCTCACCTCTTTTCAGATTTACAATCGCTCTGATTTTTCCGGTCGCAACTTCCATCACAGCCACACAGCCGTATTCGGCTTCGTACTGAATCAGCTGATCCTGAAGTGCGCTGAATGCCGCAATCTGCATGCCCGCATCGATGGTGGTATAAACATCGGATCCGTTTACAGGTTCCTGTTCCCAAGACTTGGACGGTCTCCACTGGCCGCGACCCATAAACTGTTCCCAGCGTTTGCCTTCAACGCCCGAAAGATCTTTTGAATAAGCACCTTCCAAACCTGATTTCCGGTCGCCGGTGTCATAACCGATCGTCCTTCTGCCCACATCATCCAAAACCAGTTCTCTTCTCGATTCGGTTTCGTGGATAAATCCGCCCTTGTTCTGACCTTTATTAAATATCGGGAATGATTTGATTCGTTGGTAATCTTTGTAATCCAAACCTTTGATCAGCGTCATGTATCGGTTTCCCTTTTTCTTTTCGGTTTTTAATTTTTCCTGAAAATAAGATGCGGGTTTGTCAAACATCACTGACAGCGAATCTGACAAAGCGCCCAATTGGGATTCGAATAATTTGTCGTCGATGGTCGCCATATCCACATATATGTTGTGGACTGTAATTGTAGTCGCGAGCAGATCTCCGCCGGATGCATACAGATTTCCGCGTTTTGAAGGCTCCGATTTCAGTCTGAAATTATTTTCTGCAAACTCATCAAGTTCCGAACCTTCTGCAATTTGAATTTTCGCCATGGAATACAGCACACCCAACGCAATCACCAGGATTCCGACGGCAACCATATAGGCTCTGACCAGCATGTATTTACGGTTCCTGATCATAAACTTCTTTGATTAAAACATAAGGTTGTACTTCAGTGATGGTAATGCCCATTTTTTCGGTCTGCTTCCTGATTTCGGGCTCGAGCTGCATCTTCATCAGTTCACGATGGGCATCAGTATATTGTGATTTCAGATTGGCAACTTCCTCATTCAGCCGGTTGATTTCAACCACTTTCTTTTCCAGCCAGTGCGAGCTTGAAATTGCGACAAAAGCAAGAAAAATCAGATACAGCCCAAATCCCCAATTGCGGGCAGAGCCTTCTTCAACAAGAAATTTTCCTTTGAAAATATCTTTGATGCTGATATTGCTTTTTCTGTTTTTTGCCATTTTTAATTTTTTACCGCAATCCGCATTTTTGCGCTTCTTGCTCTCGGGTTTGTTTCTATTTCTATTTCATCCGGCACCATTACTTTTGACTGCAACGGTTTGAAAGGACTCTCCCAGTTGCCGTACACATCCCTTTCGGGTTCTCCTTCAAACATGCCGGTTTTCATATATCTTTTTACCAGCCGGTCTTCCAGCGAGTGATAGGATATCACCACCAGTTTTCCGCCCGGTTCAATCAGATCGCCGGTCTGGATCAGCATCTCTTTGAGCGCTGCCAGTTCGTCGTTTACTTCAATTCTCAAAGACTGGAACAGTTGGGCAAGAAATTTATTCTCCCTGTTTTTGGGGATATAACTGAATATTTTTTTCAGATCGGCTGTGGTTCTGATCTTTTCGGATTTTCTGCTTCCTACGATTTCACGCGCCATTCTTCTTGCATTTCTGAGTTCGCCGTAATTGTAAAATACATCGGCCAGTTTTTCTTCGCTGTAAGTATTCAGGATTTTTTCGGCAGTCAGTTTTGAAGCTCTGTTCATCCGCATATCGAGCCGTTCATCGTCGAATCGGATTGAAAATCCTCTTTCGGGTGAATCAAACTGATGAGACGAAACGCCCAAATCGGCCAGTACACCGTTCAGTTTTCTGTAACCGAGATATCTGAGGTTGTTTTTCAGAAATCTGAAATTCTGTCTGACCAGTGTAAATCTTTCATCCTTCAATTCATTCTTCCATGCATCCTCATCCTGATCAAAACCAATCAGTCTGCCCTGCTCTCCCAATCTTTTCAAAATTTCAACAGAATGACCTCCTCCTCCAAAAGTGCAGTCCGCATAAACTCCGTTCGGATCATCCACCAACGCCTCAACGCTTTCTTTCAGCAAAACCGGATTGTGATACCTCTCACTCATCTTTTCCCAATCCTCCCATCACTTTTTCGGTCAGTGCAACAAATTCATCTTCGTTGATATCCACTGACTTTTCATATTTTTCCTTGTCCCAAATTTCAAGCACATTCACCGACGGGTGAAGCACCACTTCCTTGCTGATTCCCGCAAATGCAACCAGATCTCTTGCAATCTGAATCCGACCGGTAGAGTCGATTTCAACCGTTTTGAGACCGGCTGTAAACACACGGATAAAAGTGTTATTTTCTTTTACAAAACGATTCAGTTTATTGATTTCCTCCATCACAACTGCCCATTCGCTGTACGGATACAGCTCAAGACATTGCTGAAACACGGAACGCTTCAGCACAAAGCCTTCAGCCAAAATTTCAGCCCACTGCTTCTGCAAACCGGTCGGCAGCGGCAGTCTGAATTTTGAATCCACTTTGCACTCATATGTCCCTATCAGAGGTATCAATTTTTTTTAGTTTTGAACAAAAGTAGAAAATCTTTTGCATTTTTTACCACTTCATTGCACTTTGTTAATAACTTTTAACATCAGCTGAGCAGTTTAGGATGATTTTGGACAATTTGGTGAACCTTTGATTTCCACACAACAAAAACAAATTTTAGATTTTAATACAGAATCCTTACTTTTGTCACAAATTCAAGGCTTAATGCTTCTCAACTTAAAGAAAACCAAAAAATACTCATATATGGAGGAAGGCGAAGGTCTTCCGATCGTCCTCCTTCACGGACTGATGGGTGAGTTGAGTAATTTCAACAAGCTAACAGATCATTTCTCAAAAATCGGTTACAAAGTTTATGCACCCGAACTGCCGCTGTACAGCTATCCGATTTTGAACACCAATGTCAACAGTTTTGCAAAATTTGTTTCAAAATTTGTCAAAGACATCGTGGGCGAACCCGCCATACTGGTCGGAAATTCACTGGGCGGACATTTGGGTCTGATCGTTGCCATCAAACATCCGGAACAGGTGAGAGCACTGTGTCTGACAGGAAGTTCGGGACTTTATGAGAAATCTTTTGGTGAAACTTTCCCAAAACGCGGGAGTTATGATTATGTGCTGAAAAAAACACAGGAAGTATTTTACGATCCCGAAGTTGCAACCAAAGAAATCGTTGACGATGTATTTGAAACCATCAACGACCGAAAAAAAGCGATCAAAACGCTTTATATCGCAAGAAGCGCAATCAAAGACAATCTGAAAAAAGACCTGAAAAAAATCAATGCGCCGGTCTGTCTGATCTGGGGAAAACAGGACAATGTCACTCCGCCCGAAGTTGCAGTCGAATTCCAGGAAGAGATTTCGGATGCAAGTCTGTACTGGATCGACAAATGCGGACATGCCCCGATGATGGAACATCCGCAACAATTCAATGAACTGCTTGAAAGCTGGCTGAAAGAAAAAAGTATAGTCCGCAGCTGATGGATCTGAAACCCGAATTTATAAAAAGTGCTGCCAAATGGCAGGATTGCCCCGAACCCAATCTGCCCGAATATGCATTTATAGGCCGTTCAAATGTTGGGAAATCTTCGCTGATCAATATGCTGGCCGAAAGAAAAAGTCTTGCGAAAACCTCGGGAACACCGGGAAAGACGCAATTGCTCAATGTATTTCTGATGCAGCAGAGCTGGTATCTGACCGATTTGCCGGGTTACGGTTATGCAAAAGTTTCAAAAAAGAAAAGAGGCGAATTTGACAAAATGATTACTTCCTATCTGACCAAACGACCCAATCTGGTCAATACTTTTGTACTGATCGACTGCCGGATTCCGGCCCAAAAAATCGATCTCGAATTTATGATCTGGCTCGGTGAAAATCAGATTCCGTTTTCAATCGTTTTTACAAAAATCGACAAAATCAGCAGCGCAGCACTTCAAAAAGCTTTGCTCAATTACAAAAAAGAAATGCTGAAAAGCTGGGAATCCATGCCTCAGGTTTTTACAACTTCTGCAGAAAGCAAACTGGGAAGACTTGAACTGCTGAACTATATCGGCTCGCTGAATGAACAGCTGAAAGGCCGCTTTCAGACCAACAGCAATTCCTGAACCGCCATCCGGTATCCGTCCAGACCCATACCCGAAATTATTTTGAGACAATTTTGACCCGTAATCAGATTTTTTCTGAAATCTTCACGATTGGTCACATCTGAAATATGAACCTCAATCACCGGCGTTTTAATCGCACTGACCGCATCTGCAATCGCATAAGAATAATGTGAATAGGCTGCAGGATTCATGATAATCCCATGATAAGAAAAACCGACCTCATGCAGTTTGTCGATGATTTCACCTTCGTGATTGGTCTGAAAATAATGAAGCGCAACTTCGGGAAACTCTTTTCTCAGCTTCAAAAAATAATCATCAAATGATTCGGAACCGTAGATTTGAGGTTCGCGGATTCCGGTCAGATTCAGATTGGGGCCGTTAATGATTTGAATTTGAATCAATTTTAAAGATTTTTTAATTCAGCTATCAGATTTTAAAGATACACATTATTGGATTACCCATGCAGCCACGTCATTTTTTATTTTTTGATTTGATGATTCTCTCGGCGGATTGTGGTTTTATCGGCTTTTGGAATTCATATAAAATAGTTAGATTTGCGAATAGAATTCGAAAATTATGTCCGATTATAAATTGATTTTGCCTTCGATGGGTGAAGGAGTGATGGAAGCGACCGTCATCAACTGGCTGAAAGCGCCGGGCGACACCATAGAAGAGGATGAGGCAGTGGTTGAAATTGCAACCGACAAGGTCGATTCTGAAGTACCGTCGCCGGTTGCCGGAAAACTGAAGGAAATCCTGGTTCAGACCGACAGTATTGCAAAAATCGGAGAGCCGATCGCAATACTCGAAGTCGAAGGAGCAGTTAATCAGGCCGAAGAGGTCGCGACACCCGCGCGAACCGTTGAAACACCCGAACCCGAAGTGGTCAGAGAATTGGAAAAACCGCTCAAAGAAAGTCCGGCTGCAGTTTCAACAGATTCGGACAGATTTTATTCTCCGCTTGTCAAATCAATTGCAAAAGCAGAAGGAATTTCGGGCGCTGAACTCGATTCGATCAGCGGATCGGGAATGGAAGGAAGAGTGACCAAAGAAGATATACTGAAATTTGTGGAAGACAAAAAATCAGGAAAAGTTGCTCAGCCCGCTGCGGTTCAGGCCGAAACAAAAACTGAAACTTCAAAAGCGGTTGTACCGGTTTCAACATCGGACGGAGACGAAATCATCGAGATGGACAGAATGCGGAAGATCATTGCACAAAACATGGTCGATTCAAAAAGAATCGCTCCGCATGTGACTTCATTTATTGAGGCAGATGTGACCAACATTGTGCTTTGGAGGAACAAACACAAACACGAATTCCAGAAAAAGAACGGTGAGAAAATCACCTTTATGCCGATTTTCATACAGGCGATTGCAAAAGCGATCAAAGATTTCCCGATGATCAATATTTCGGTCAGCGGAGATCAGATCATCAAGAAAAAGAATATCAACATCGGTATGGCGGCAGCGCTTCCGACCGGAAATCTGATTGTTCCGGTAATCAAAAATGCGGATCAGTACAGTCTTTCGGGTCTTGCTGCGCAGGTCAACGATCTGGCACAGCGCGCAAGAGAAAACAAACTGAAACCGGCCGAAATTCAGGGCGGGACTTATACGATTACAAACATCGGAAGTTTTGGAAACACGCTGGGAACACCGATTATTCCGCAGCCTCAGGTTGCAATTATGGCGGTGGGTGCGATCATCAAAAAGCCGGCTGTGATTGAGACACCACAGGGCGACGTGATTGCGATCCGACACAAAATGTATCTGTCGCATGCCTATGACCACAGAGTTGTGGACGGTGCTTTGGGCGGAATGTTTGTGCAAAGGGTGGCTCAGTATCTTGAAAGTTTTGATTTGAATACTCCGGTTTAAAATCGGTTTGAAAATAATGATTAAACGGTCTTCAGGACCGTTTTTTTATCGGATAAAATGATGTTTAAAACAGGCGACAAAGTCAGGGTATTGGATGATGATCAGAAAGGTGAAGTGCTCAGAATCCATAAAAACAGGATTACGATACTGAATGAATTCGGTTTTGAAGAAACTTACAATTCGACCGAACTGATTCCCGACCGTGAGCTTGAAGTCAAAAATGTGATTATCATAGCCGAAGAAAAAACACAGAAAAGCAAAAAGAGCGCTGAGCTTTCTGAAGCAAAGGAAATTGACATTCACCTCGGCCAGCTCGTCGATTTCACAGCCGGACTGTCAAACCACGAAATGGTTCAGATTCAGCTGACTAAGGTGAAAGAAGAAATGGAACTCGCAATTTCCCAAAGACGAAAAAAACTGATTTTTATACACGGTCACGGCAGCGGAAAACTGAAAGATGAAATGATGAAACTGCTTAAAAAATACAGGAACATCGAAATTTATGATGCATCATTTCAAAAATACAAAGGCGGTGCGACTACGGTTGAGTTCAAACGTTTTTGAATGGGAAATTTAAAGCAATTTTTTCTTTACAAATCTTTTGTCTTTTTCAGAAAGTTTGAACGATTCAACACTGAAAGGCAGCAGTATGACATCTTTCGGAAATTCAGATTTAATTCCAGCTGATTTGCTGTTGCACAAAAATCCGGTGATTTTAATTTTATAAACTTTAAACAATTGATTTTCGGATTTGAATTCATAACCTTTATTTTTTGGAAAAACCGGGTTAATATCCGAGAACAAAGGAATTTGTGAAAAATCAAATGAGATTTCATTTGTCAATTGATTTGTTGAATACAAGTTTCCTTTCTCAGAACAAAGAATATAATTATCCTCCAAACCATTCATAAAAACGGACATCATCTGATCTGATTTCACCGAAATTAATAAGAATTCAAATTCTTTGTCAATCCAATTTTCATCATAAATTTCTTTGATGATCAGAAAGTCATATTCATTTTCATCAGTTGCTCGTTGAATAGAACTGCAGGCTGTTAATGCAACAATGAAACGGTAGCATCTCATTAACTGTGTAAGTTGAAAAGTTATTCTGGAAATTTTTTGAA
>JACFND010000040.1:3634-22829 GCA_019455045.1 Flavobacteriia bacterium | reverse complement strand
ATTCGGCACATCGGTCTGCCAGTAATACCAGTAATTCATCGCCTTCCAGATAAAGTCGTTGACCGAAGCGGATGGTGTTGAATTGTCGTCGTCATTGTTGCATGAAATCAGTCCGGCAAACAGAAATGCAAACATTGGGATCAAAAAAAATTTCCTTGTCATCTTCAAAATATTTGTATTTTTAAAGGTATGAAAAATTTTTGGTTGATCGGTTTGATGATTTTGATGTTGTCTCAAAACTCATGCTCCATTATGGCAAAAGACAGTCTGCCTGAAATTTTGACAGCAGAATATGAATTAAAAAATCTCAACGGGGCAGAACAGGGATTTTCAGTTTTCATGGTGATTTCAAAAATTCAAAAAGCCGATAAAATCAAGTCAATCATACTGAAAAACAAAAGATTCGATTCGATCATCACTACCCAAATGACCGAAAATGAAGTATTCATCGATCAGTTTTTTCCGGTGAATTCACAAATGATATCGGAATTTTCACCTCCGACAGCTGACAGCCGTACAGATGGAATAGTTTTTGAAATCAACGGACAGGAATTTTATAAAGAAATTAATTTTAAACTAAAAACAGAGAAATGATATTCGACCCAATTTACCTGATTGTCATCGGTGTTCCATTTTTATTGAGCCTGTATGTCAGTTCAAAACTGAAGAGCAAATTCAGTCATTATTCAAAAGTTTATCTCGCCAACGGAATGAGCGGAAAAGAAATTGCAGAAAAGATGCTGTCAGACAACGGCATTCATGATGTGAAAGTGGTTTCTGTTCAAGGTCAGCTGACTGACCATTACAATCCGGCCAACAAAACAGTTAATCTGTCAGAAGTGGTTTATCACGAGCGGAATGCGGCTGCAGCTGCGGTTGCGGCACACGAATGCGGCCATGCGGTTCAGCATGCAAAAGCTTACAAATGGCTTGAGATGCGTTCAAAAATGGTTCCGGCAGTCAATATTTCGAGTCATCTGCTCCAGTGGGTGCTGATGGGCGGGATTATCCTTTACTTTTCATCCGGAAATTCGATTGTGCTTTGGGTCGGAATTGCATTGTTTGCGGTAACAACATTGTTTGCATTTGTCACGCTGCCGGTTGAATATGATGCGAGCAATCGCGCGCTTGCCTGGCTGAAGCAGAAAAACATGGTGATGCCCAATGAATATGAAGGTGCACAGGATGCGCTAAAATGGGCAGCAAGAACTTATCTGGTTGCTGCACTCGGTTCGCTTGCTCAATTGCTGTATTTTGTAATGATTGCAATGAGAGGAAGAGACTGACAACGGTCGTACAAAACATAAAAGAAAATCCCGCCAGTGACTGACGGGATTTTTTATTGAATTTTTTTGAAAATAATTCTCTTAGGGTTCAAGCCAGCTTTTCACATAATTTGAATCCTGGATTGCAACTGCCTGTTCGGTCAGTTTCACCGGATGGAAAAAATCAACCATCACAGCCAGTTCCTTGGTTTCCTTCTGACCCACGCTTCTCTCGATTGCGCCCGGATGAGGTCCGTGTGCGATACCTCCGGGATGCAGCGTAAAGTATCCTTTCTCAATATGATTTCTGCTCATAAAATCACCGTCCACATAGTACAGAATTTCTTCGGTGTCAATGTTGCTATGATTGTACGGCGCCGGAATGGCCAGCGGATGATAGTCATAAAGTCTTGGAACAAATGAACAGACCACAAAGTTGGTTGCCTGGAATTGCAGGTGGATAGGGGGCGGCATATGGATTCTTCCGGTGATCGGTTCAAAATCAAAGATTGAAAATGCATAAGGATATAAATATCCGTCCCAGCCGACCACATCAAACGGATGAGTAGCATATGTCACCGGATAAATCTTGCCCTGTTTTTTGACCTTTACCAAAAATTCTCCTTTCTGGTCGATCGGCTCTCTGAATTCGGGCATTCTCAAATCTCTTTCGCAGAATGGCGAATGTTCCAAAAACTGTCCGACATTGTTTCTGTATCGGTCAGGTGTTTTGATCGGCGAAAATGATTCGATATATAAAAGACGGTTGTCTTCATCGTCAAATTCAAACTGATAAATCGTACCCCTCGGCACTACCAGATAGTCTCCGTATTTGAATTTCAAATCACCCAAAAGTGTTTTGAAAGTTCCGCTTCCTTTGTGAACAAAAAACAATTCGTCGCAATGTCCGTTTTTGTAAAAATAATCGGTCATTGATTTTCTGGGTGCGGCAACACCGAGTACTGCATCGTCATTAAAAAAGATCGGTGATTTTGATTCGATAAAATCATCTGCCGGTTTGGCTTCAAAACCTCTTACCAGTCTGGGTGAAATATTTTTTTCGATGGCTGCCTTCGGACTGTCGTCAACCGGATCGCCTATGCTCAGCATCTGGGTTGGCCGATGGATGTGGTACAGCAGTGATGCGATTCCGTCAAAACCTTCGGTACCAAACAATTGTTCGTAAATAAAATTCCCATTATCGTCTTTAAAGACAGTATGTCTTTTGTGCGGGATTTTCCCAAGTTTATAATAGCTCATTCTAAAAATTTTAGTTTTAAATTTTGTGAAATTCAAATTCAAAAAAACCGACCAATGAATTCAAAAACATCACTGTCAGTTTCTAAATTTGTCTAAAATTAGAAATAATTGGGAAATAAGTCAAATAAGTTTCTTAAAAATTGCCGATTTTGACAAGCAGTTTTTGCCAGAAGTTCATTTTGGCTTTTACTCTGTCAAACTCCTGATCGAGCATGATGATAAAATTCTTGTCGAAACTTAATTTCCCGGCAAGTATATAATAACGGCAGGCCTCTGTATATTTACCTCTTGCTTCAGCTATTTTTCCTTTCTGATACATCAAAGTGGCATAATCAGCGCCCTGGATTTTCAATCCTTCTTCGATGATTTTTTCAGCCTCTTCAAAACGTTCAAACCTGATCAGCAGATATGCATAATTCACATAGGCAACCGGATAATCGCCTTTACTGAATTTAATTGCCAGTTCATAATGCCTTTTTGCTTTTTCGAAATCTTCAAGTCTGGTTTCGTAAATCCAGCCCAAATGATTATGCGCCCGACTGTATGCCGGGTCGATCAATAGAATCTCCTCGAGTAGGTCCTTGGCAGAAGCTATGTCGCACCCTTCTATTGCTCTGCCAACCTCCAGAAACAAATTTTCCACATCCTGCATTCTACAAAGCTAATTATTTTTTAATTAAAATTTAGCAATGACTTTTATATTTTTAAAAATTTTAACTTTTTATTTTTCAATATTTTGCAAGACTGAAAATGCCATCATACAATTTGATGAATTCAGGTTTTTTAAATTATTCAACTTTCTCCAAATAAGCCATATAAAATCCGTCGAATCCGGTTTGTGACGGAAACAGCTGTTTTTCTCTGACCAGTTTGAATTCGGTATGTTTTTCCAAAAAAGATTTGACCTGAAGACTGTTTTCTGACGGCAAAATCGAACAGGTGGCATAAACCAGCGCTCCTCCTTTTTTGACCATTTTCGAATAATCGTTCAGTATCTTCTGCTGTTCTTTTTTAACCTTTTCAATAAATTCAGGCGAAAGTTTCCACTTCGAATCCGGATTTCGGCTCAAAACACCCAAACCGCTGCAGGGCGCATCAATCAGCAGACGGTCGGCAGAATTTTCAAGCCGTTTGATCACTTTGGTCGAATCGATGACTTTGGTCTGAATATTCTGTGCGCCGTTTCTTTTGGCTCTTTTTTTCAATTCTTTCAATTTCCATTCATGCAAATCCAACGCAAAGATCTGGCCTTTGTTCTGAACCAATGCCGAAAGATGTAGCGTCTTTCCTCCTGCTCCCGCGCACGCATCCACGATCCGCATTCCCGGCCTGACATCAAGAAATGGCGCAATCATTTGTGAACCCGCATCCTGAATTTCAAACAAACCTTCTTTGAAAGCAGCCGTTCTGAAAACATTTGTCTTTTCAGCCAGCTCAAGCGCATCCGGATATTTAGAAAGTATATTGGTTTGAATATTTTCTTCCTTCAGTGCTTTTTGAAGTGATTTTTTATTGGTTTTCAATGTATTCACCCTGATGACAGTCGGAGCGGTCAGATTCATTTTTTCAATTTCGGTTTGCCATCTTTCCTCGCCCAATTCCGCAATGCCCAATTTATTCAGCCAATCGGGAATTGATTCTCTGACTGCAAAATTGCTGTTGGTCGCAGCATGATTTCTTTTCAATACTTCCTTGGTGCTGATTCCCCTGAATTCATCCCAATCCGGAAGTTTTACACCTTCCAGAACAAAACGGGTACCGACGAACTCCCACAGATTTTCGGTGGTCACTGTTTTTCCCATCGAAGCTTCAATCATTCTTTTCCAGCGGACACAGTCATAAACGGTTTCGGCAATAAAAGCACGATCTTTGCTGCCCCATCTCGGATTTGATTTCAGGATTCGCTCGATTTCCCTGTCTGCATATCTGCTGTTGAAAAAAATATTTTCCAAAGCTTCGGTGATGCCGACAAACAGATTTTTGTACGGAAGTATCTTCATTTTGCAAAACTAATGATTTGAAACAATCGTTTGACATGAATCAATATCTTGTTTTAAACTGATACGGCTCATTTTTTAGCCAATTGAATGATCGTATCTTTAATACATATTAAATAACTATAAAATTAATAGAAATGAAATCATTGGAAAACAAAGTTGCAATCATTACAGGCGGTGCTTCCGGAATCGGAAAAGCATGCGCAGAATTGTTTGTTAAAGAAGGTGCAAAGGTTTGTATCACAGACCTGAACGAAGAATTGGGCAACAAAACAGCAGCCGAACTCGGTGAAAATGCAATGTTTCTGAAAGCTGATTCATCCTTGCCTGAAGACAATCAAATGATCGTTCAGAAAACCGTTGAAAAATTCGGTGCGCTCCATATTGCAGTGAACAATGCAGGAATCGGCGGTGAAGCAAATAAAGTTGCCGATCTGTCACTGGAAGGCTGGAAAAAAGTAATCGACATCAATTTGAACGGAGTTTTTTACGGTATGCATTATCAGATTCCGGAAATCAAAAAGAATGGCGGGAGCATCGTCAATATGGCGTCCATCCTCGGTTCAGTCGGTTTTGCAAATTCATCTGCCTATGTGGCTGCAAAACACGGTGTGGTCGGACTGACAAAAACTGCTGCCTGGGAATACGGTACCGACAATGTACGAATCAATGCGGTCGGGCCCGGTTTTATCAAAACACCGTTGGTGGACAGTGCGCTTGATACGGATACCTTAAAGTTTTTGGAAAGTCAGCATGCTTTTCAGCGATTGGGTGAACCGATCGAAGTAGCCGAACTGGTTCTCTGGCTTGCATCCGACAAATCATCTTTTGCAACCGGAACCTATTATCCGATCGACGGAGGTTATCTGGCAAAATAAGTTTGGGCTTAAAATTACAGGACGAGTTCCTCAAAAAGTCTTTCGATTGTTTTTTCGAGATCTGCCGAAAATCCGGGATGTGGTCGTGAAGTCTGTATGCATGAGCTTCTTACAGCGGTCATCCATCTGAATCTTTCGGCAATCTCCATTTTTGCAATCGGTCCGCCATCCGGATCGCCGGCTGCAATTAATTCAAACGATTTGAGATTGAGCTCCACTTCATCAGGATCGAGTTTTGAATGATATGAATCAAATTTCTGCCGGTTGAAATAAGTTTTGACCAGCAGTTTTTTTGCAGGTTTTGAGTAGATCAGAATTCCGGCATTGATGAATTCCTCTCTTTCAACCTTCGGAAAAATCCGGATTACCGCATATTCATATAAGATTCTGTCTTGCATCCAAAGCTTCTTTTACAAAATTTACGGAATGTTCTCTTCTGCTGATGATAAAGTCATGATAAACTTTTCTCAATTCTTCGGGCGTATGGTTCAAATCCCATTTCAGCCATTCGTCGGGGATCAGATCTGTCAAATCACACACAAATTCATCGGTGATCAATGGTTTAAGTTCTTCATCTGCTTTTTCAAGTTCCGAAGCTTCTGAAAGCAGTATGTGATCTTTGATAAATTTAAATTCGCTGACCGACTGTTTTTCCCAATTTTCCCAACTGTGATGAAAATAAAAACTGGAACCGTGATCGATCAGCCACAATTCTTTATGCCACATCAGCATATTTGTGTTTTTAAAAGTCCGGTCAACATTGGTGATAAATGCATCCAGCCAAACAATTTTTGCCGCGGTTTCAGGGTCGATCTTCATCACATTCGGATCATAATTGACTGCACCCGACAGAAAATGCAAACCCAGATTGGTTCCCTGACTCAGTTTGAGCAAATCCTGAATTTCTTCATCGCCTTCTGTTCGGCCAAAAGCTTCGTCGAGATGAAGAAAAATAATTTCAGGAACTTTTAAACCGAGCTTTCTTGCAATCTCACCGCCCAAAAGTTCTGCAATCACAGATTTCTCACGATGACCCGAACCTTTGAATTTGACCACATATTTGAAACCGTCATCTGCCTCGGCCAATGCAGGCAGCGAACCGCCTTCGCGCAGCGGAAGTATGTAACGGGTCAGATTGGCTTGTCTCAGTTTCATCCGATTGAAAATAATTTCAAAATTCATAAAAAAAACTGAGTATGAAAAATTATAAGAGAATTCGACCAAAACCAATTCGGCAAAAGCAGTTTTATCGGTTTTGAAAAGCCTGAAAAAACAGGAATTTTCTATCTTTGAAAAAATCATTGAAAATGAGATTCAAATCCTTTGCGACATTGATTTTGATTTCTGCCTTTTTGAGCGCATGCAAACAGACTGCATTGGGCTATAACGACATGCTGATCGGTTCTCAGGTCAGGATTTCAGAATTGATGGATACTATTTTTAATGAAAATACTTCGGTTGAAAAAATTACTGAATTGAGAAAAGAAATTGTCAATGCTGCAAATTTGGGATTATCAGAAAGTCTGAATTCAGAAGCATTTGACGAAACCAGCGAATTCAAAGATCAGGCGGTTAAATATTATTCTTTTGTCGGAAGTTATTTTTCGGATGAAAGTCTGGACAGCATTTTTTATCTGCTGAATTCAGATCAAAGAATTGAAAAATTGGATTCGGGCCGGTTGTTTATCGTTCAAAAAGACCTGAATACGCTTTCAAAATTTGAAGACGAATTGAAAGAGGCTCAAATTAAATTTTCAGAAACGCACAATCTCAATTTGGCAGAATAAAAGCTTTATTTTTGCAGCATGTTTATCATCATCTTTCCAAAATTATTTACAAAAAACTTCAGAGGACTGACCGTCTTCCCGTTTATTTTTTTGAAAGATAAGGCAACAAAGGAAAATCAAATCGTGATTTTTCATGAACGAATTCATCTGAGACAACAGCTGGAAATGCTTTGGATACCGTTTTTTCTGTGGTATGTAATTGAGTTTCTGATTCGCTGGATCAAATACAAAGATGCACATCTGGCTTATATGAATATCAGTTTTGAAAGAGAAGCTTATTCAAACGAATCGAATTTTGACTATCTAAAAAAAAGGAGTTTCTGGCGGTTTACAAAATATCTATGATCAGTTTTCCGGACATACAATCTGAAGTCCAATTTCTGTTTGAATTAACCGAAATCAAGGTCAGTGTTTTGAGAGAAGATCTAATCCATCCGCTGATTTCGGGCAATAAATTCAGAAAACTGAAATACAATCTGAAAGCTTTTGAAGAAGGAAATTTTGATGCGCTGTTGACTTTTGGAGGTGCTTATTCAAATCATATTTTTGCAACCGCTGCTGCCGGAAAAGAGTTCGGATTCAAAACCATCGGTGTGATTCGGGGTGAAGAAATTCAGTACAAAATCGATGAAAATCCGACTTTGAAATTTGCAAAAGAATGCGGTATGGCATTCAAATTTGTCAGCCGAGAAAATTACAGACAAAAGACAAATCCCGAGTTTTTGGAAGAATTGAAAAAAGAATTTGGACAGATTTATATTTTACAGGAAGGCGGAACCAACAGTTTGGCGATCAAAGGCTGTGAAGAAATTTTGGGAAATCATACCAAAGAATTTGACTGCATCTGTTGTGCGGTCGGAACCGGCGGAACGATTTCGGGAATTATCAATTCTTCGGAAGATCATCAGAAAGTCCTGGGTTTTCCGGCTTTGAAAGATTCGGAATTTCTGAAAGATGAAATAAAAAAATACAGTCGGCGTTCAAATTTTGAACTGATTGATGAATTTCATTTTGGCGGATTTGCAAAAACAAATGATGAACTTATAGATTTCATTAACAGCTTTAAAAGGAATTTCGGTTTAACTTTGGACCCGATTTATACCGCCAAGATGATGTACGGAATCATCGAGCTGATCAAAAGAGGAAATTTTGAAAATGAAAGCAGCATTTTGGTCATACACACAGGCGGTTTGCAGGGGATTGATGCAATGAATCAAAGATTAAAAAGGAAGAACAAAACAGAGATTGAATGATGAAAAAGAATGCGGTTGCGATTTTTTTATTTTTATCGGCAATCATTTTCGCACAGGAGTCAAAAAACATTGATTACATCAGAAGACACGCTCGTCTGGCGGTTGAGGAAATGGAATTGTACAAAATTCCGGCGAGTATCACACTTTCTCAGGGAATTCTTGAAACCGGCGGCGGACAGAGCAGACTGGCGGATATAGCAAACAATCATTTTGGCATCAAATGCAAAACCGAATGGACCGGTCCGGTGATCAGTCATACCGATGATGCGCCCAACGAATGTTTCAGAGCCTACGGTTCGGTTCAGGAAAGCTATCGCGATCATTCAAAATTTCTTGCCGAACGGCCCTATTACAAAGATCTGTTCAAACTCAAAATGACCGATTACAAAGCCTGGGCTAACGGTCTGAAAAAGGCGGGTTATGCGACCAATCCGAAATATCCGCAGCTGTTGATTTCAAGCATTGAAAGATACAGTCTTGACCAGTTTGATCATCTCAGACCCGATCAGGTGGAGAACAAACTGATTGAGTTGTACGGTCCTTCCAATATACTTGCGCTTTCAAATTATACGATCGACGAGCCCGAAGAAACGGTTGCGGTTCATATTCCTTATGAAGAACCCGAAGCTCAGCCAAAAAAGGTTGAAGTTGAAAGCCGTCCGCTGAGTCCGGCACAAAGGGTGAAAAGACATCCGATCGGTGTAAATTATGTGATTGCAGCCGAAGGAGAAACTTTTAAAAGCATCGGAAAACTTTATAATCTGAGACCAAAAAGACTGTCCGAATACAACGAACTTCCGCTGAATGCAAAACTCAGACCGGGTCAGCCTGTGTTTTTTGACAAAAAGAAAAACAAAGGAAAAGTTGCAAATTATCGGGTGCAGGAAGGCGATGATATGTATCTGATTGCTCAGAAAAACGGAATCAAAGTCAACAAGCTTTATACTTTAAACCGAATGAAACCGGGCGAACAGCCAAAACCGGGAACAGTGATGAATCTGAAAAAGAAAAAGAAGAAATAGACTGCAGTTTCGGTCGGAAATATTTTTTCAATTTGGTTAAAATTTCCGAAGTTAATTTCAAATTCTGTAACTTTAAACTGAATTTATTTAGGTTATAAGTCATGAAGAATTTTCTACAGCTTTTTTTTATACTGACATTTTCATTTGTCTTTTCACAGAATCAGACTGAAGGAACTCAGCTGGATACGGATTACAAACCGGTTTATTATCGGTTGGAAATGAATCTGAATCCGAATCAGCAGGCTTTTTCGGGCACAACTACCGTTCATTTCAACACTACTGACGAACTGTCTTTATTCAAAATCAATGCAAGACCGAATCTGAACATACAATCGATCACTTATCATCAAAACACCATCAGCAGTTATACCCGAGCGGGCGATGTGCTGAATATCACACTTCCCGAACTGCTTCCTGCGGGAAAACTCGATTCGATTTCGATCAGTTTTTCGGGCAATGCATCCACTTCAACCGGTTTGACGCTGGGTGAGCATGCAGGCGTGCCGATCATAGAAACCATTGCACAGCCATGGCACGCTTCGAGCTGGTGGGTTTGCAAAGACGATCTGATCGACAAGGTGACCAAACTGGATGTTTATGTGACCCATCCCAATGAATTCAAGGCAGCTTCAAACGGTCTGCTCAAATCTGTAACACCGGCCGGAAACGAAATGTCAACTACCCACTGGCAGCACAATTACGCGATTCCGGTTTATCTGATCGGGATTGCAGTGACCAATTATGCCGAATACAACAATTCGGTGGTGATCGGCGGAACAACGATTCCGATCATTAATTATCTGTATCCCGAAACCATGTCCAACTGGACCGGTCAGCTGGATCAGGTTCCTTCTCATATTCAGTTTTTGAGCGAGAAATTTGGTGAATATCCTTATAAAAATGAAAAATACGGTCATGCCCAATGGAACAGAAACGGCGGAATGGAACATTCCACGATGAGTTTCATGGGTAAATTCACATTCAATCTGGTGGTTCACGAGTTGGCGCATATGTGGTTTGGAGACAAAGTGACCTGCGCAACCTGGCATGACATCTGGCTGAACGAAGGTTTTGCGGATTACTGTACCGGACTGATGACAGAATACTATCAGGGTGAGCAGGATTTCAATTCCTGGAAATCAACAAGGGTACAGGAGATCACTTCCCAAAATGGAGGTTCGGTTTATAATCCCGATGCAGACAGTGAAAGCAGAACTTTCAACAGCCGGCTGACCTACAAAAAAGGTTCGATGGTCGTTCATCTGATCCGGTTTATGATGAACGATGACGAACTGTTTTATCAGACCCTAAAAAATTGGGTGAATGATTCAGGATTTTCATGGGGTTATGCGGATACAGAAGATTTCAAAGCTTTTATTGAAGTCCAGACCGGAAATGACTGGACCGATTATTTCAACGATTGGATTTACGGCGAAGGACATCCAATTTTTAATATACTGGTTGACAAAACACCCGGCGGCAACGAGCTGACAGTTCATTTCAGTCAGTCGGGTTCGCACAGTTCGGTTCCTTATTTTCATACACCATTTGAAATTGAATTCAGAGGAAGCGGCGGTCAAAAGGAAATCAGAAGATTTGAAATCAGCGCACAGCAGCAGAATTTTGAGGTAAATGATCTGGGTTTTAATGTGACATCTTTTGTTCCGAATCCAAATTCTGATGTGGTCTGCAAAATTGCAAGTTCGGTTTTGAGTACGGATGAATTGAACTCGGATTCGGAAATTAAAATTTATCCGAATCCGGTTCAAAATCTGCTGAATATCGAAAGCGGTGTTCAGATCAGACAAATTGAAATCACAGATCTTTCGGGAAAAACGATTTATAAAAAATCAAAAATCAATCAAAATCAGTTTGAAATTCAAACCCGAAATTTTTCAAAAGGCGTCTATATCATTCAGATCAAAACCGATAAAAAATTACAGACCAAAAAATTTATCAAAGAATAAAACGGTTTTTTAGTTAGTTTTGTTCAAACACACAAAGCAAATGAGGCCAATTTTATTTTTGATTTCTGTAATGATTCAGACTTCGGTTTTCAGCCAGTCGTATGTGCCGTTGCTCGACAGCCGAAACGAATGGATGATCGGTTATTGTGATGATTTCGGTTGCAATACCGATTCATATTTCACAGACGGTGACACCATCGCATTTGGTCATCAGTACAAGATTCTGGACGGTTATCATTATATCTCAAGAAAATTTCTGCTGAGAGAAGAAGTTCCGGAGAAAAAGATTTATTTGAGCATCACTTATTCGGGCAACACAAATGAATTTCTGTTGTATGATTTCAGTCTGGAAGAGGGCGACAGCATTCGGATGCTGAATCCGATCAGTCCTTTTCCGGCAGATCTGGGTTATTTCAAACTGGATTCGATTCGTACAAAACCAAGACTTGAAAATCAGCAGTCAAGATTTTTCTATTTTTCGGCAACCGATTCAAATCCGGAAGGATTCGGTTATCTGCCGGTTTGGGTGGAAGGCGTCGGTTCGCTTTCTCTGATCAATGCCCCCGGCGGTGATCCAAATTATTTTGGGGTGGGCCAACTCAGCTGTTTTTGGAAAAATCAGGAAATTTATTTTCATGATGATCAGATGGGAATCGATTGTGAATCGGTTTTAAATAATCAGGAATTCGAAAAATCAAAAGTCAGTTTTGCAGTCAGCCGGCAGAAAAAAGGAATGCTGTTGAATGCCGAAAAAATCAAGCGTTTTAGGATTTATGATTTGTCGGGACGAATCCAAAAATCGGCTGAACTAAATGGTGTTTCAAGCTTTGAAATCGATTTGAGCAGTTTTCAAAAAGGAATTTATGTGCTTCAGTATTTTGAAGACCGAAAATGGCAGAAGATTTCGTTTGTCATCAGATAATTCAAATCAATGATGATGGTGATGGTGGTCCATTTCAACTTTTGTTGAAGTATCCATCTGAGGGCTGATGTAGGGAATACCGAGATTCAGTCCGCGCAGAATCAGAAGCAATCCGACCAGAATTGAAAGCACGACGGTTATCGGTTTAAGTTTTTTCTTCAAATCAAATTTCACATTGGTTTTTAAAACTGCAAGTGCCCAAAGGATGGGTGTGGTTCCAAAGCCGAAAATCATCATTGCAAAAAATCCCTTGACCGGCCCACCGCTTGCCAATGCAGCCGCCAGCGCCATATACACCATTCCGCAGGGAAGCAGTCCGTTGATGAATCCAAGCTGAAAAAAATGATGCCATTTCGGATTTTCTTTGATTTGATTGAAAACCGATCTGAATTGTTTTTGAAAAGGAAATTTTCCGATTCTCGGTTTCAGCAACGGAAAAATGACCATCAGCAGAATTAAAACACCGGCAAGAATAGAAATAAATCTTTGGGATTCACCCCAGATTGCCTTCAGTCCGAGCATTCCGACCAAAATTCCAAGAATTCCGTAAGCAAAAGATTTTCCAAAGAAATAAAGAAATTTAGCACCCGAAGTTTGTTTGTTTTTTGGAAAGGGAACTGCCATCACCAGCGGACCGCACATGCCGAGACAATGCAGACTTCCGCCCAAACCGAGCAAAAACATAGAACCAAACAGCAGCCAATCCATTACCCGAAATTAAAACAATTTGAATTCCTTGTAATAATTTTTCCCGGACGAATTGAGTGAAATCTTCACGATATAATTGTGTCCGGGTGCGACTGTCACCCGATTGAATACATAAATCCCGTCATTGCTTTTTTGAAGTTTCTGTCGGGTATCCGATTTTGAATCAGAAAGGCAGAAAAATTCTATGACTCCGTTTTCAAGATTTGAACTCAGTTCTGACGGAATCTGAACCGTCAGTTTGTTTCCGTTCTTTTTAAAACTGAATTGATTTCCAAACTGATTGGCAAGACTCTCTGCCGCCAGTTTTTTGTCATAATCTTTTTCAAGCTGGTAATAATCACCTTCCACTGCCATTTCAAATTTGACCTGTGAAGTTTTCCATGAAAAATATACCATCCAGACTGCAAACAGCACAAAACCGATGATGATCAGATTGCCCGGATGTTTCAAAAATTTAATCATTTTTTTAATCTAAAAATTAATAACCGCTCAGGAATGAGACCGTTTTGGTCTGTATCACCCTGTCTTCCGACATGATCTGAACATGCAGATCCTCCTTTCTGCTCTTTATCTTGTCCTGCGGAATTTTGATAAAGAAAGTTTCTTCCATGTGTTCGCCGGTTCTCAACGAATCCAGCGGCTGTCCCACATAGATCAGTTCAGCTTCTTTTTCTTTTACTTCCAGATGATAAGGAAGCGTTTTTGCGCTTTTGCTCACCAGTTTGATCTTGTACAGATTTGAAACCGTTCCGTCTGCATTTTCCTGATAAAGCTGACCCGGAACACGCATCACGGTTGAATCAAAAATAGAACGGCTGACGATCAATGCTGTAAATGCACCCGTCAAAACGATCAGCAGCGTAATCATTAGTTTTTTGCGCAGATCAAATGATTTCTCACCGACTGTATTGGTTTCAAGCTGTTTCTCGCTTGCAACCGTAATCAGCCCGGTCGGTTTTCCGACACGAATCATCATATCGTCGCAGGCATCCATACAGGCGGTACAGTTCACACATTCCATCTGAAGACCGTCGCGGATATCGATTCCGGTATGACAGACATTTACGCACATTCCGCAGTCGATGCAGTCACCGAGGTCGTCGTTTCCTTTTCGTTTTCTTCCTCTCGGTTCTCCCCGGTTGTAATTGTAGGCAACCGCCATCGAATTTTTGTCCATCAGCACACTCTGCAGTCTTCCGTAAGGACAAATTACGGTACAAACGATTTCGCGCACATAAGCGTACACAAAATAGAAAACGGCAGTAAACGCAAGCAATGCAATAAACCCTACCAAATGCTGGCCAAATGGCGCTCTGATGATCTCGATCAAAGCGTCAACTCCGATGATGTAGGAAAGGAATGTATTTGCAATTACAAATGAAATTCCAAAAAAGATGATGTGTTTCAATCCTCTTTTGATGTAATAACTTCTCGGTTTCACTTTTTGTTTTGCCATCTTCATCTGCACGTGGGCAGGTCCTTCTATCCAGAATTCAATCTTACGGAACATCATTTCCATAAAGATGGTCTGCGGACAGACCCAGCCGCAAAAGACACGGCCGAACAACAGTGTAAACACGATGATAAACACAATGCCGAGCAGCATTGCGATTGCCAGGATTACAAAATCCTGCGGGAGAAACAATTGTCCGAACAGACTGAATTTTCCTTCAGGTATGTTGAACAAAAAAATGGGATTGCCGTTAATTTTGATAAACGGCATCCCAAAAAATAAAATTATATAAAACCAGCTGAGCCATGTTCTGTATTTGTAGAACTTACCTCTTGGCTGGAAGGCATAAATCCATTTTCTTTTCCCTTCGTTGTCTACGGTAGAAACTTTGTTGCCGTAGTGCTCCGGTATAAAATACTCCTTTGTCGCCATCTTCAATCCCTTATTGTTTTATTTTTTATTTTTTTGAGGCGGGATTTGAATGTCAAATCTCCCGGCTGTTATTCAGTCGCCTCTGTAAATTTATCACCCTGAGGTTCTTTTCCGTTGGGCGGATTCGTTCCGTGAATCGATTTCACAAAACTTGCAAGCTGGGCCATCTGTTCGGGCGAGAAATCATCTTTCCAAGATTTCATTCCTTTTTCGGGCACACCGTATTTGATTGTGAAAAACACATCATTGACTCTTCCGCCGTGCAGCCAGTAATCGTCTGTAAGATTCGGACCGATTCCGCCTTCACCTGCTGTACCGTGACAAGCAATACAGTTTTTTTCAAACAGCGCTTTTCCTTTTGCAATACCGGCTTCGTCCTGCATGGTCACATTGTTCTCATCGATCAGTCCGCCAGCGGTTCTCAGATATTCTTCCATTCTGATTTCCTCCAACTTCTGTGCCTGAGCCAATTCTTTGACCTGATCCGGAATTCCTCCCGTGATGAAAAATCTGATCAGATAAACAATCGCAAAAACAATGGTTCCCGCAAATGCCCAGGTCCACCAGGCGGGAATGCTGTTGTCCAATTCGCTGATTCCGTCATAATCATGGTGAAGATCGAGTTTTTCAATCTCTTCAGCTGTGTTATCCGCTCCAAAAGCATTGATCACACGTTTCCACCAAATTTTATTGGGAACATAGGCGACACCCAAAGCTTTTGCTTCTTCAGCCGCTTCTTTTTCATTTTCATTGAACAGTTTCTTTTCGATCGGCAGCAGATAAAATATCAAAGCCAACTCGATCAGAATCACCAAAATTCCAAACCAGATATCGCCCGGAACCAGACTCAATGCAGAAACTTCGGTTTCGGCTCCGGCTGCAGCGGTTTCTGTTTCCTGTGCATACACACCGGTCAGCAAAAATTGGAATGAAATAAAAAACAATGCGATCAGTGTCTTAGAATCATTTGCTGCTTTTCTCATTGCTCTTCTTGCTTTTGACACATAGGATTTGCGCGCCATCGTAGTGAGTTTGTAAATGAAATAAGCGAAAATTACTGCAAGAATGATGATCAGCCATCGCCATCCGTTAAATCCGTCATCGGTTGCGGCAGGTGCTGCCGTCAGTTGAAGCGGTGCCAGCCCTAGCGGAAGGGCGGTTAAAATCGACAGTTTATTAAAATTTTTAATCTTCATATCGCTTTGTTTTTTTATTTCAACGGAATATTTGCATTGTCATCCATCTTTTTCTTGCTTGCCGTAAAGGCATACAGTGCTGCAATCAGAAATACGACCGAAAAGATGACCAGTGAAATGATCGGATAGATATCCACATTTTCAATATCTCTTAAATAATTTGACAGTTTCATCTTTATTGATTTTCTGATTGTGTTACATTGTTGGTATCCAACTTCTTGATATCTGTACCCAGTCTCTGAAGATATGCAATCAGTGCAATGATCTCCTTGTCGGCAGTTGCCCCTTTGATTTTCTGCTCGTGCAGTTCTTTTGTAATTTGTTCTGCCTGTTTGTGATATTCTTCTATTGATTTCTCATCAAAACCTTCGGGATAAGGAACACCCAGTTTCTGAAGTGTTCTGATTTTTGAAGGCAGCAGCGCATAGTTCGCCTTGTTGGCAAGCAGCCACGGATAATGCGGCATCAAACTTCCCGGACTGGTGCTCTGCGGATCGTCCATGTGCATATAATGCCAGGAATGCGAATATTTTCCGCCGACTCTGTGCAGATCCGGACCGGTACGCTTGCTCCCCCACTGGAAAGGATGGTCATAAATAAATTCGCCCGCTTTTGAATATTCACCGTATCTCGCAATTTCATCTCTGAACGGTCTGACCATCTGCGAATGACACAGATAACAGCCTTCACGAACATAAATATCACGTCCGGTCAGTTCAAGCGGTGTATAAGGTTCGACTACCGAAATCACAGCCGCATCTTTTTCGACCAGCAGACTCGGTGTCAGTTCGACCAATCCACCGATTCCGACTGCGACCAAACTCAATACGGTCAAAAGGATCGGTCTTCTTTCGATCACACGGTTGTGCCAGTAGGTCTTATGATTTTCATCTTCAGGTTTTGGAAGCAGTCTGTAAGGAACAGCTTCACCCAATTCGTTGCTTACAAACGAACCCTGTTTCATGGTTTTGTATAAGTTGATGGCTGCCAGTATGGCTCCTGTCAGATACAGCAGACCCCCGATTCCTCGGAGAACATAAGCCGGCCAGATATGAGTAACCGTTTCAAGGAACTGATATTTCAACTGACCCGATTCGGTGAACTGTTTCCACATCAGACTTTGAGTAAATGCAGCCCAGTAAAGCGGAATTGCATACAGCAGAATACCGACGGTGCCGATCAGGAAGTGGGTGTTTGCCATCTTTTTTGAAAACAAATTGGTATTCCACATTTTCGGAATCAGCCAGTACAGCATACCGAAGATCAGGAATCCGTTGAATCCGAGTGCGCCCACGTGAACGTGAGCAACCGTCCAGTCGGTAAAGTGTGAAATTGCATTCAGTGATTTCAGCGACAACAGCGGTCCTTCCAGAGTTGCCATACCGTAACAGGTCAGCGCAACGATAAACATTTTCAAAACCGGATCGTCTTTTACATCATTCCAAGCACCTCTGATCGTAAACAGACCATTGAGCATACCGCCCCAGCTCGGCAGAATCAGCATGATGCTGAATGCAGTACCGACTGCCTGAACCCATTGCGGCAAAGCAGTATAAAGCAAATGGTGAGGACCTGCCCAGATGTATATGAAGATCAGACCCCAAAAGTGAATGATACTCCATCGGTAAGAATAAATCGGACGATTGGCCGCTTTGGGAACGAAATAATACATCAGACCCAGCATCGGTGTGGTCAGGAAGAATGCAACCGCATTGTGACCGTACCACCACTGCACCAATGCATCTTTAACACCTGCAAATGCGCTGTAGCTGTGGAAGAATGCGTACGGAAGCGCAAATGAATTGACGATGTGCAGCATGGCAACCGCCACCCATGTTCCGATAAAGAACCAGACCGCCACATAGATATGACGCTCTCTTCTTTTGAGCATGGTGCCGATCATATTGATACCGTAGATGGTCCAGATCACCGCAATTGCAATGTCCAAAGGCCACTCAAGTTCAGCATATTCTTTGCTCGAGGTATAACCCATTGAAAGCGTGATTGCTCCAAATACGATGATCAGCTGCCATCCCCAAAGGTGGATTTTACTCAGCAGATCGCTGTACATACGGGTTTTCAGTACTCTCTGAAATGCATAATAAGAAGCCGCAAACACAGCGTTGCCTACAAATGCAAAAATTACAGCATTGGTGTGAATCGGACGGAGTCTCCCGAAAGTGATATAGGAAATACCGCCGTTGAGAGAAGGAAATGCAATCTCAAAGGCTGCGATCACTCCAACCAACATACCTACGACTGCCCAGAAAATTGTTGCAATCCCAAATTGCTTTACAATTTTGTTGTCATAATAAAACTGTTCTTTTTGAATCATCCCTTTTAACTATTTTTATTGTTCTTTTTTCTTTTCTTCAACTTTGTCTTCAAACAGAATACGGTAGGCGGGCGAGTAATCATCTTCATACTGACCCGATTTTACATTCCAGATAAACACAACCAAAAATACCAGCGCCACTGATAGTGAGACACATAAAAGAAATATCATTATCCCCATTGCAGTAAATTGTGTGTTAATCGTACCATCTGCTAAATAATAAAGTTCGCTTCTCCTCTCCTATGAGAATATCCATTCGTAAACATGACCTTAATCAGTTTTTATTCTGCCTGCTGTCATTCCCGCCGTTTTTGTCATCATCATCACTCCCATCCATGCAATCAGAATAATCCCGAGTGACGACATCGGCATAATGATGGCCGCAACCAGGGGTGACAGTTTGCCCGAAAGCGCAAATGCCAGTCCGATGACATTGAATATCAGTGAGTATGCAAAACCAATATTGATCATACGTTCCGCACCTTTTGCCCATTTCATAAATTGAGGCAGAAATTTCAGTTTTGAAACATCCATGATCACATCGCAGGACGGGCTGAATGCAAATGCAGATTTGACAACCGACACACCCACATCACTCTGTTTGAGCGCTCCCGCATCATTCAATCCGTCACCGATCATCATCACTCTGTGTTTTTCGGATTGTTTTTGATTTACATAATTCAATTTATCCTCGGGATTCATCTCAAAATGCATTTTTTC
>JACFND010000040.1:1856-3534 GCA_019455045.1 Flavobacteriia bacterium | reverse complement strand
CTGTCCTCGCCGGTTACAAAACTGTAATCGATTTTTGCGGTTCCTTTTGAAAGCAGACAGTCGGTCGGAATCACTTCCTGATGATGGATCAGCAGACTGTCGTGTTCTTCAATGTCTTCGAGTTTGATCAGTTTCCGTTCTCCGTTTCTGATTCCGGTGACAGCAATCGGAAAATAAGATCTGAAATCACGGTTAAATTTTAAAGTCGTCCGGCTTCGATTCTGAATCGTTCGGCCGAGCAGCATAAAAAATACGATGCCCGACATGCTGTCAAAAAATCCGGGACCGGTTTGTGTAAAAACTTCATAAAGACTCCTCAACCAAGTCACTGCAATGGCAAGTGCAATCGGTGCATCGATGTTCAGATATCTCTGTCTGAAACTGTAAAATGCGTTCACAAAAAATTCGCTTGCACCGTAAAAAACAACCGGAATTGAAAGAAAGACGCTGACCAGTTTGAATGCAAGCGCAAGTTTTGGCTGAGTTGCCGGATCGAGACCGAGATATTCCGGAAATGCAATCATCATCAGATTTGCAAAACAGAATCCGGTAACACCGAGTTTCAGATAAGCTCTCTTTGAATTGTATTTGTCGGCTTCCGCTTTTTCATCGTTGATGTCGATGACCGGTTCATAACCGATGTGTGCAAGAAGTTCGGCAAGCTGTCTCAGACTCAAATCATTGATCCTGAAAGTTACTTTCAGCGTTTTTGAATTGAAATTCACCTGAGAATCAATGATATTCGAATTGATCTCGGAAAGATGTTCAAGCAGCCACAGACATGAACTGCAATGCATTTGGGGCAAATAAAAAGAAACCTGTGCCTGTTCTTTGCTTCTGAACAAAAGCAGTTTTTGAATGATGGATTCCTCTTCCAGAAACGCAAATTTTTCTTTTGGAAGACTTTCGATTTTTTGACCGGGACGGTCGTTCAGACAATAATATTCATCCATCTGATTGCTGTTGAGCAGCTGATAAACACTCAGACAGCCCTGACAGCAAAAGTTTTTTTCGTTGAATTCTATCGGTCTGCTTCCGCAATCATCACCGCAGTGATAACAAAGCAATTCTGTCTTTGTTTCCGTCAGATTCATCATCCTTTCGTTTTTCTGAGTAGGAAAGAACCGAAAAGCTCTTCTTTTTGTTTAACGATATGATCCCAAAGACTGCAGAGCTCATCAAGCTTTTTATAGATTTGACCGATTTGCTCGTCGGTCAGACCGGTTTCAATTTTTCTGAAATCAGATTCAAACTGTCTGATTTTTTTTCCGAGCTGAGCGGTCTGTTCTTTTATCTGGCTCACAGAAATCGGGAATTCGATCAGTCCGTCTTCTGCAAATGATTTCTCGAGAAAAGGAAACAGGATCAGTTTTTCTTTGTAAAATATCTGTTTGATTTCAGACTGTATGGTTTCGCTTCTGGTCAGCATTCTTTCCAAAATCGGGTTTTCGACTTTCAGTTCAATTTCAGAAATCAAAGTTTCACAATCATCAAAGAATTTTTGATAATCACCGTTTAAAATTTCAGCTGTCTTTTTTTTAAAATCTTCAATCGTCATAAATTCCTGCTTAACATCCATACAAGAGCCAATAATACCATTACAAAAGTCAGTTGAACTTTTGCCAATAAAAATGATGCTGAAAATGTAAAAATATGACTTTGGTCAGAATTGAAATCA
>JACFND010000040.1:0-1756 GCA_019455045.1 Flavobacteriia bacterium | reverse complement strand
TCATCCGAAAGCATTTTCAAAAGTTCGAATGCCAAATCGCTGTCTTCTTTAATGAATTTCAGAAACAATTCTCTCGGAATAAAACAAATCTGACATTCCTCCAATGCAATCGCACTTGCGTTGTAACCGGTTTCGCTGAAAAGTGAACGGTAACCGAGCAAATCGCCCTGACGATGAAGTCTCAGAATATGATTTCGGCCGTCTTCACCTGCTTTGACCAGTTTTACTTTACCGGAATTCAGACAGAAAATTCCAAACGGACGGGTTCCTTCCTTAAAAATAAATTCACCTTTTGAATATTTCGTATAGGTCTTTTCATCAGCGAGTTCATCGAGCTTGTCACCCTGGATCATACAGAAAATATTATGTGAACTGTTTGGGCAATCTTTACAATTCGGGCCTGATTTTTTATTGTTGGTCGAACTCATTTTATTTAGGAAATTTCAATCCGATTGACAAAAATAGGGAAATAATATGATTTATGTTTTAATACGATGTCTAAATAATGATGAGAGATTATGAAAACAGTCATTTTTGAAAAATCTGACAATTTGGAAAGTTTGCAATGATTTCATCAGAAAGACATGAAGTATTTTTATGTATTTTTGAATATGGATTTACAGGATCAGTTAAAAAAATTATTTCCGGATCACATCTCTTCTGAAGAAGAAACCGAAAAACCTGCCGATGAATTGTGGATGCAGGATGACCCGATTATCTGCAAATTTGAAAAGCGAAACGGTAAGCCGCATACCATATTGGAAGGATACACCGGAGCTGATGAAGATTTCAAAAAACTGGCAAAAGAAATCAAAAAACTGTTGAGTGTAGGCGGCAGTTTTAAGGATGACAAAATTATCATTCAGGGTGATTATCGGGACAAAATCATGCAGTTTCTGAAAGACAAAGGATTCAAAGTCAAAAGAGTTGGCGGATAGAGGGTTTAAGGTTTCTGCTTTTTTATAAACTTCAAATAAAATTTAAGCCATAAAAAAAGGGGGTGCAATTCAAGGCATTTTTGCGTTTCAAAAGGATTTAATTGCAGATGCTAATTAAACCCAGGTGGCAGAAAGGCAATTGACCAAAAACGACCCCCAAAAGAGAATAAAAAATATTATTCTGTTTTTTCGAATTACAAATCTACAAAAATTCTTTAAAGATTAAAACACAGAGGCTCATTTTTGGGCTAAACTGCTGAAGATTCTTTTGATTTTTCTTCTTCATCCAATTCGTTGGTAAATTCCAGCTTATAGATCCTGAACATCCAGATGGTCAATGAAATAAATATCGGACCGAAAATAATTCCGATAAACCCAAAAATATTTACACCGAGGATCACGCCAAAGATCGTAATCAGCGGATGAACATCGGCCATTACTTTTTGAAGCCAGAACCTGAGTATGTTGTCAGTCAGTCCCACAACGATAAAACCATAGGCAAGCAGCAGATAACCGTTTGCGGTATCTCCTGCCGCCAGCAGATAAAGTGATGCAGGCACATAGACAATGGCTGCACCGACCACCGGAAGCATCGCACCAAAAAATGTAATTAAAAACCAACTGAACGGATCTTCAAGTCCGAAGATAATGTATCCGACATAGGCGACCAATGCCTGAAAAAACGCAACCAGCGGTATTCCGACTGCATTGGATATCACAAGATCTCTCAGGTCTTTGTTTAAAATGGTCAGATTTTCGGTTTTTAAGGGTATGTTTTTATAAAACCAGTGCTCCATTTTTTTATAATTCATCAGCAT
>JACFND010000039.1 GCA_019455045.1 Flavobacteriia bacterium | reverse complement strand
ACCCCAGATTCCGATGAATTTTAACACTTTTTATTGGGAAGAGACAGAGTAAACACTGCCTACTTTTTGCACATTTTTTAATACCTCAATTAACTTCTAATTATCAAAATAACTTCGATTTAAAAAATTCGTTATAGAATCTTTTTCAAAAGGTACAGGTAATTCCTTCCAGCCCTTTTTGGGGATACTGTCTAAATTAAAATTCGCAGGAAAAAAGGGTGTTCTTAAAAGATAACCTCTTTTTATTTTATAAGGGTCGAATACAACAAAATATATATTGCCTTCTCTTAACTCGGGATTGGGAGAACCCAGATTGATTGTTTGGGAATAATATTCATCATTTACCTTGTATTTATAATCAAAACTCCAACCTGTTCGTTCCTTGCTTGTTTTTCCTCCAATCGCTATGGTGTACCAGCCGTGAGCTTTCAAGTGTTCAAACTCCCGTTTCTGAGAGACCTCTATGTAAATTACGATTAAAACAAAACCACCTATTATTATAAAACCTGCTTTAAGTTGACGGTAAAATTTTTTCTTATCAAAATTTAGTCTCATTTTCAATCATTTTATCGGTTGCATTAATTAGCACGGAATTCATTACAGCTCCGCTTATTGCATTTTCTGTAACTGATTCCATTGCATTTCCGGCTCCCGGAATAGCCATAAAGGATTTAATTCCCGCTTTTTGCCAATCTTGTTTTTCAATTAATTCCCCAAAAAATGCTTTAGTACCTAAACCAGCACCTTCGGCTGCAAATCCTGAAAAAAACCAAAATTCATTTGGAACAAGAGCTCCAACAATTGCAGAAGCTACACCTTCTTTTGTTGGCATATTACCTTTAGCGAAAACAACTTGTGTAGAAATATCTACTGAAGCCTTAATAACAAAACTTGCCCAATAAGATTCTAAAGGTACCGAACCATAAGCAACCACAGCCGGTGCAGCAACTACCGCATAAGGTACTGAGAATAAAATTGCTACACCTAATTCTCCTTCTCGTTTTGCGTTTGTCATTTTTATATAATCCGCAATATTTTCAGGTGCAAGCACATAATTATAAGCACCATGAATACTTTTTTCTCCATCGGCACCAAAAACAAATGAGGTAAAACTGGTATACCTGTATGAAAGCAGGAAGTCAAGAGAATATTTACCCACACTCCCACTAACAGAAGCCACTCCCAACCCTACTACTCCATAATAAACCTCTTCATCATTATCTTCTTCTTGTCCATTTGAAACCTCCATCCCATCCGGATCAATAAAATATACCGGATTATTCAGCGCATAAGCATAGGGGCTGTGCGAAAAGTATTTAGGAGCCATCGGGTCTATGACATTCCACCTGCCAATAGCCGAATCATAATTCCTCGCTCCGTAATCATAAAGATTCAGATTCAACTCATCCTGAAACTCCTTTCCGTTGTATTTATATTTATAAGGATTATTGGCCACCGGTGCAATGATAATCCCCTGAATCGGGTTGGTTGTAAAACTGCTTGCCTGGTATTCCTGATGTTTCAGACCAAAAGGATAATAATGGGATTCATCAAGGATTTTCAGGTTTCCGGTTTGCGGGTCTTTGGCGTAGCTCAGTCTGACATTGCCAAGGTGATCTGTGTAATTGTAAACATAATTAAAAGCATAGTTGGGATTATTTCCAAGCGAAAGAGTAGTTGCTTTCACATAACCTTCCGAATGTGGAAAGAATTCAAGCAATTGCTGGTTGTACTGGAATCCGTCTAAATAATCAGTTGTTTTTATGTTTGCACCGTTTGTCACTTTCTTCTGTACTTTCCCGCCTGCGGCATTGTAAAGATACTCAATTTTTTTGGTTGAACTCCATTGAATTTCTATGGGCAGATTCAAATGGTTGTAAACAATAGTTGTAATTCCTTTGTTGCGGTCAAGGGTCATATTTCCGTTCAGGTCATACTCATAGTCATCCAATGCCGGATTGGTGTTGCCATCATCAAAACCAAAATTGCTGTTTGTGGAATCCGATACTCTTTTGAGCCGGTTGGAATCGGTAAAATAAGTGTAGTCCAGATCATCTGCAGGGAAGGTCCCGGTCGGGCTGTCATCACCCGAATTACTTTCCGACATACACAATTAATGAAATACTATGTAAACTTCCCCAATTTCGAACAGCCTGAAATTACTATTTCACCGCTGCCGCGCGATTGTATCGCGTGGCCATGGTCAAAATTACAAATATCTTTTATTTGATTCTTTTCGGATAAATTTAAATCATTTTATGAATTAAAATCCGATTTATAATTTTATTCTAAATGAGCGGTTGGTTTTGTTGAAAAGGTTTCTCTCTGTTTTGTCACAGTTTTTGGTTTGCTTCGCGCCAAAAACAGCGCCAAAACATTTTCTATTGGCGTTATCTTCTGGCTATACATATTCGATCCGCGCTGCGGATCGGTCAGAAACAAAAACGGATTGAAAGAATTCGATCAGGATGGTCAGTCTGTCTTTATTTATGTAGAGACGAACGGCCGTTCGTCTCTACATTCTATAAATTTAAACCTTCAGATCGCTGTCCATACCGAGCAGATCGCTGTATTTTTCAAGGATCGGCTGAACATGGTTTTCAAGAAATTCTTCGGTTTGTACAGGCGCAAAACCGATAAAGTTTTTGGGATCGAGTACCGATTTGAGTTTTTCCTTGTCAATATTGAATCTCGGATCAGCCAGTATTCTTTCGACCAGATCGTTTGGTTTGCCTTCGATTTTCACCTGTTTTCCGGCTTCCATGCTGTGTTCTCTGATCAGTTCGTGCAGTTCCTGACGGTCACCGCCGTGTTTGACACCTTCCATAATGATGTATTCGGTCGCCATAAACGGAAGTTCATCAAGTATGTGTTTTTCGATCACTTTTGGATAAACCACCATGCCGTCGAGTATATTGTTCCAAATGATCAGTATCGCATCGGTCGCCAAAAATGCCTGCGGAACGCTCAGTCTTCGGTTGGCAGAATCGTCAAGCGTTCTTTCAAACCATTGGGTTGCAGCGACCATGGCGGGATTGGCAGCGAGTGACATCACAAATTTGGCAAGAGACGAAATTCTTTCGCTTCTCATCGGATTTCGTTTGTAGGCCATGGCCGAAGATCCGATCTGTGATTTTTCAAAAGGTTCTTCGATTTCCTTCAGATTCTGAAGCAGACGGATGTCATTTGTAAATTTATGGGCAGATTGTGCAATTCCCGAAAGCATATCCAAAATTTGAGAATCAATCTTTCGATCGGAAGTCTGTCCGGTAACCGCCAATACTTTTTTAAATCCGAATTTTTCGGACAGCCGGCGGTCAAGTTCTTTCACCTTATTGTAATCACCGTCAAAAAGATCTTTGAAACTTGCTGCGGTTCCGGTTGTTCCTTTCACACCTCTGAATCTCAGATTTTCAATTCTGTATTCCAAATCCTCAAAATCGAGCAAGACAGACTGCAGCCAAAGCGTTGCTCTTTTTCCGACGGTGGTCAGCTGTGCTGCCTGAAAATGGGTGAAACCGAGTGTGGGAAGATCTTTGTATGTTTTTGCAAAATCATTTAATCCTTTGATGACATTCACCAGTTTTTTTCTGATGATCAGCAATCCTTCACGGGTCGAAATCAGATTTTCATTGTCCTGAACAAACGCAGAGGTTGCGCCGAGATGAAGAATTGGTTTTGCTTTGGGCGCAACTTCAGACAGTGCGTGGATATGCGCCATCACATCATGTCTCAGCTGTTTTTCATATTTGGCAGCCGTTTCAAAATCTATCTTATCGACATTTTCTCTGATTTGACTGATTTGCTCATCTGTGATGTTCAGCCCCAATTCTTTTTGGGTTTCGGCAAGTGCGAGCCAAAGTTTTCTCCAGGTCGAGAATTTCATTTGAGGTGAAAAATTATACAGCATTTCCGGGCTGCTGTATCTTGATTCCAAAGGATTTCTGTATTTGTCCATTTGTCTTTGTTAGTTTGCAAAATTAAGATTTCCTGATGAATTATAGGAATCCGCCGGCTGATTAAATTTCCAGAGATTCAAAAAACAAAAACCCCGATATCTCTATCGGGGCCTCTCTACTAAAACTTAAGTACCATGAAAACTCTATTACTTATAAAAAGAATAGTACTTGAAATCCTGATTCACAAATATTGTACCGATTACACACGAATAATTGATTTGATGACAATATTTTATAGTTAAAATTTTTCTGATTATTTCCAACTGACTGATTAATTGAAAATAAGCCATAAAAAAAATCCCGACATTGCTGTCGGGACCCTCTCTACTAAAACTTAAGTACCATGAAAACTCAACTACCTTATGAAAAGAATAGTACTCTGATTTTTATTTTACAATTTTTATACCAATCGATGCCAAATTTGAAGTCAACAGCAGTTAAAATAATATGACATTTGTCATAAAGAATCTATTAAAATGAAATTCAATTTATTACAAATAAAAAAATCCCGGTATTGCTACCGGGACCCTCTCTACTAAAACTTAAGTACCATGAAAACTCAACTACCTTATGAAAAGAATAGTACTTAATTCTTTATATCTCAAACATCGTACCAAAACCGATTAAAAAGTATATTTATTTTCTTTAATCAGGAAGTCCGCAACTTCGGTCTTCAAATTGACAACATTCGGATATTCATTATATCTTGTAAATCTCCTCAAACCTGAAAGCATCATACGCTGTTCATCGCCTTCCGTAAAGGAAATTATACCTGTGGTCGCTTCTTTTTTGATCGTCTCAACTGAATTAAACAGCTGCAATTTAGCCAATTTAATTGAAATGTCTGCATCCTGCTCAGATTTTTTGGAAATCTTTTCGGCACGAAGAATTGTACTCTCAGCCATATAGATTTCAATCAGGATGGAAGACGCTTTCAAAATCAGCTGCTGATGTTTTTCGAGATCAGCGCCAAATTTCTGCAAAGCAGAACCTGCAACCATAAAGAATGCTTTTTTAAGATTTGAAATAATTTCTTTTTCCTGTGCAAACAATTCTGAATAGTCAGGGGTATCAAAAGAAGGAATACTCATCAGTTCGTTGGCAACATTCATGGCAGGTGTCATCAGATCGATTTTTCCTTTCATTGCTTTTTTGACCAGCATACTGATCGAAAGCAGACGGTTGATCTCGTTGGTTCCTTCATAAATCCTTGAAATTCTGGCATCTCTCCAGGCAGATTCCATCGGCATTTCTTTTGAATAACCCATACCGCCGTAGATCTGAATACCGTTGTCGGCAGCAATCTGGCACATATCCGAAATCCACACCTTTAATATTGAAGCTTCGATCGCATATTCTTCAACACCTTTCAGTTCTGCCTCATTGTGAGGCATTCCGGCTGCAATATTGTCTTCAATCGCTGCCTGAATGTCTTTTCCTGCACGATAAGCAGCAGATTCAGAAGCATAAGCAGCTGTCGCCATATCTGCCAATTTTTCTTTGATTGCACCAAAAGTGTTGATCGATACACCAAACTGTTTTCTTTCGCCTGCATAAACCAGCGAATTGGTCAGTATTCTTCTCTGTGCATCCAGACAGGCAGCGCCCAGTTTGATACGGCCGACATTCAATGCGTTGAGCGCAATTTTGAAACCTCCGTTTCTTTCGCCCAGCATATTTTCAACCGGAACTTTTACTTCATTAAAAAATACCTGACGGGTTGACGAAGAAACGATACCGAGTTTGTCTTCCTCCTCGCCCAACGTCATTCCTTCAGAATTTGATTTATCAATGATGAAAGCAGTGATGTTTTTGTCATCTTCGATTCTTGCAAAAACGGTGAACACATCAGCAAAACCTGCATTGGTGATCCACATTTTGGCACCCGTGATTTTGTAATATTTGCCGTCCTCAGACAAAACCGCTTTTGTTTTGCCCGAATTTGCGTCAGAACCGGCTTCGGGTTCGGTCAGCGCATAAGACGCCAGCCATTCGCCGCTCGCCAGTTTTGGCAGATATTTCTTTTTCTGCTCTTCGGTTCCGTACAGCATGATCGGCATGGTACCGATTCCGGTATGTGCACCGTATGCAGTTGCCAAAGATCCTGTCGCACCGGACAAATAGTCGCAAACCAGCATGGTGGTTACGAAATCCATTCCGAGTCCGCCGTATTCTTCGGGAACCGAAACACCAAGAAAGCCAAGCTCTCCCAATTTTTTCATCAGGTCAACAATCAGCTGATAATCATGCTGCTCAATCTGATGTTTGTTTGGCCATACCTCTCTGTCGATAAACTCTTTTGCCGATTCGAGCATCATCTTCTGCTCTTCGCTAAAATCTTCGTGGGTGAAAATATCCTCCCAGCTTAAATCTTTTACCAAAAATTCCCCACCGGCTAATCTCTTATTACTCATAGTCTTGTGTTTATTTTATTTTAAATTTTGAATTTTAAATTTTAAATGATTATTTGCGTTTGTCCAATGACTTCTTAGATGTAATAATTATTTTAGTAATGATGTTGATGATATGTTCTATTTCATCTAAATAAATCTTACAATCCAATTGTGTCAATTCGGATTTGTCCAATAATCTTAACCAATATCTTGTTTCTCTGGCTTCCTTTGAAGCGATTGACATCTTATTGATAAAATCCTTTTAGGATTGAGCCGCAATTGATTCTTCAACATTTGATCCGATACTCGTGTCACAGCGCAACAATTGTTTTGAAAGCACGAATTCTTTTTCATCTCTGAGTTGAATATAAAATGAAATAATCTGAAGCGCAAAATCAAAAGTTTTCTCTACAATTAGGTTTTCCGTTTTCATTTCATTTAAAATTTAAAATTCAACTCTTATAATAATTTACAGTCTTTCAAAAATTGAAGCAGCTCCCTGGCCCGTACCCACACACATGGTTACAATTCCATATTTTTTATTTCTCAATTTTAGTTCATTCAGAATCTGAACAGTCAGTTTTGTACCCGTACAGCCCAGCGGGTGTCCCAATGCGATGGCGCCTCCGTTTACATTCAGGATATCCTTATCTATGCCCAAACCTCTGGTTACCGCAAGCGACTGTGATGCAAATGCTTCATTGAGCTCGATCAGGTCGATGTCTGCCAGTTTCATTCCTGCCTGTTCCAGGACTTTTGGAACTGCATACATCGGACCGATACCCATGATTCTTGGCGGAACACCCACAGTGGCATATCCAACCAGTCTGGCGATTGGTTCAACATTCAGCGCTTTGACCATTTCTTCTGACATCACCAGCACAAATGCAGCACCGTCGGACATCTGTGAAGAGTTACCGGCTGTTACAGATCCTCCGTTTGCAAAAACAGGTCTCAGTTTTGACAGAACTTCCAGTGAAGTATCTGCTCTCGGACCTTCATCCACTTTGAAGATGACTTTTTTTGACTGAACTTTTTCATTTTCGTCCAGATAATTGGTTTCAACTTCAAGCGGAACAATCTGACTTTCAAATCTGCCTTCCTCGATTGCCTTCAAAGCTTTCTGATGTGACCACAATGCAAATTCATCCTGATCTTCTCTTGAAACTTTGTATTCGTTTGCAACCGCTTCTGCAGTCAGTCCCATGTTCCAATAATAGTCGGCATTCTCTTTTGACACTCCGGTATCGGGCACCGGTTTGAAGCCGCCCATCGGGATGTATGACATACTTTCGGCACCGCCGGCAAGAATCACATCTGCCATTCCGGTTCTAATTTTTGCAATTGCAACCGCGATGGATTCTGAACCCGAAGCACAATAACGGTTAACGGTCACACCCGAAACTTTTTCGGTTTTCAGACCGGCAAGCGAAATCAGTCTGGCCATATTCAGACCCTGCTCGGCTTCCGGCATTGCGCAGCCGACAATCACATCATCGATACGTTCCCTGTCCAGATTGGGAACATCCTGGAGCAATCTTTCGATCACTTTTACCGCCATCTCATCAGATCGCGTAAATCTCAGCGTACCGCGGGGCGCTTTGCCCACTGCGGTTCTGTATCCTGTTACTATATATGCGTCTTTCATTATTTTTAATTTTGAATTATAAATTCTAAATGAAATAAACTCATTTAAAATTCAACATTTACCATTTTTAATTCCTAAGGGGTTTTCCTGTTTTCAACATATACTGAATTCTTTCCAAAGTCTTTCTTTCACCGCAAAGCGACAGGAAGGCTTCTCTTTCCAAATCCAGCAGATACTGCTGCGATACTTCGGTCGGTTCCGAAAGATTTCCGCCGGTCATCACATAACCGAGTTTGTTGGCAATCAGACGGTCGTGTTCGGAAATATAATTTCCGGCAACCATCTGGTCGGTGCCCACATAGAACATACCCATTGAGTTCTTACCCTCAACCATCACTTTTTCTTTGATCGGCTGTGTATATCCGGCTTCGGCAAGCAGCAATGCCTGTTTTTTGGCTTCTGCAAGCTGACGGTTCGGATTGACCACAATCACATCTTTCTCTGTCAGGATTCCCATATTTTTGGCTTCATAAGCCGAAGTTGCAACCTTTGCTGTTGCAATATTCATAAAGGTCTCTCTCAGGTGGTTGATCTTGATGTCATCTTTGATCAGGTGCTGGCTCGCTCTTCTTGTCATCTCTTTGGTTCCGCCGCCTGCCGGAATCAGTCCGACGCCGACTTCGACCAGACCGATATAAGTTTCGGCCGATGCAACGACTTTGTCCGAATGAAGCGACATTTCGCAGCCTCCGCCCAAGGTCATTCCGTGCGGTGCAACCACAACCGGAATTGAACTGTAACGAACTCTCATGGTTGTGTCCTGGAACATTTTGATTGCCATATTCAGTTCAAACCAATCCTGTTCTGATGCCATCATCATGATCATTGCCAGATTTGCACCCACTGAAAAGTTTTCTGCCTGATTGCCGATCACCAGTCCCTGATATTCATTTTCGGCAAGTTCAATTGCTTTGTTGATACCTGCAATCACACCGCCTCCGATTGAATTCATTTTTGATCTGAATTCGATATTCAAAATTCCGTCGCCCAAATCCTGAATACTCGATTCTGAATTTGACCAGACTTCTTTTGATTTTCTGATGTTGTCCAAAATGATAAATGCATCCTGACCCGGAATTTGTTTGTAATCTTTTGATCCGAGATCATAGAAAAATGTTTTTCCGTCATTGACCTGATAGAAACTTTCTTTTCCGGCATCAGCCATCGCTTTGACCCAGTCTGCAACTTTGTATCCTTCAGATTCAATCAGCTGGATACCATTTTCCAATCCGACCAGATCCCAGGTTTCAAACGGACCGTATTTCCAGGCATAACCTGTTTTCAACGCGTCGTCAATGCTGTAAAGCACATCTGAAATTTCAGGAACTTTGTCTGCCACATAAGCAAACAGCGAAGCAAAGTGTTTACGGATCAGCTCACCGTGCTTTCCTTTGTCCTGCAGCAGCGCGCCCAATTTGTTTTTGGTGCTTCCTGCCTGTTTTGCCATTTCAACCGCCTGGATTTTTGCTCTTTCCAACGGACGGTATTCGAGTTTTTCAAGATCGAGTGCAAAACGGTTGGTCTGTCCGCTTGCTTTGTCGAACACCTTATAATAGAATCCTTTTTGGGTTTTGTCTCCAAAAAATTTATTTTCCAAAAGAAAATTCAGCGGTTTCGATTCCTTCAGATCCTGAATAAAGGTATCGTTCGGACAATTTTGCTGAAGTCCTTTGGTCACATTGGCTGCTGTGTCGAGTCCGACCAGGTCAGCCAGTTTGAAAGTTCCGGTTTTTGGTCTTCCCAAAATCGATCCGGTCAGCGTATCGGCTTCCTCAATAGTCAGCCCGATCTGCTGTGCGAGTTCCATCACTTTTGCCATCGAATACACACCGACTCTGTTTCCGATAAAACCGGGTGTGTCTTTACAAAGCACCGGTGTTTTGCCCAAAAATTTATCTGCATATCCTTCCAGAAAATCAATGACGGATGCATCTGTTTTTGGTCCGGGTATGATTTCAAATAATTTCAGATATCTCGGCGGATTGAAGAAGTGGGTTCCGCAGAAATGTTTTTGAAAATCTTCGGAACGGCCTTCAGCCATCAGATGAATCGGAATTCCCGAAGTGTTTGAAGTGATCAGCGTTCCTTCTTTTCTGAATTTGTCAACTCTTTCAAACATTGATTTTTTCAGATCAAGTCTTTCGATAATTACTTCGAGCACCCAATCCGAATCTTTTATTTTCTCAAGGTCATCATCAAAATTTCCGACGGTGATCCTCGAAGCAAATGCTTTGTCATAAATCGGTGACGGATTTGATTTGACGGCAGTGTTCAGGTGGTCTCTTGCAATCTTGTTTCTGTCTTTACCATCGGTCGGCATATCAAGCAATAAAACCTGAATTCCGTTTCCGGCAAAGTGACAGGCGATTGCGGAGCCCATGACTCCCGAACCCAATACTGTTACATTTTTAATGTGCCTGTTCATTTTAATTTTTTATTGATTATTTTAATTCTTTTTCTCTGTAAATTTCTTTGCTGATTGCAATCTCGTTGATCTCATACAATACTTCAAAGAATGTCTTTAATCGCTCGGGATCAATCTGTTCTTCAATCGCTTCATAAAATCTGAGTACCACTTTCTTTGATACATCTCTCATTTTCAAACCGTCTTCGGTCAGATAGATCAGCACACTTCTTTTGTCACCCGGATGATTTTCTCTGACAATCATTCCACGTTCTTCCAGTTTTTTCAGCGTCCTTGACAAACTGGTCGGTTCCATTCCCATTTTGGGTCCGAGCGAAGTGCTCGGCGTTCCTTTTTTGGGATCGAGCGAAAGCAGTGCAAAACCCAATACCATGGTGGAATCGAATTTTGATGCCTGTTCGTTGTACATTTTTTGAATGGCCAGCCAGGTGGTCCTGATATAATGGTCAATGGTTAAATCGTGGTGATGCATTTTCTCAATGATTGTAACACACAAATATACAAAAAATTTATTATGCATGCATAATATTAAAAGAAAGAATTTTATACATTTATAAGAAATTATTCGATTGCTGTCATGCCCAAAAGTTTTTCACTGTTTACAGAAGAGGATATCCGACTTTTCAAAGCCGGAAAACACTATCGGCTGTATGAAAAATTCGGTTCGAGACGGCTGAACTACGGCAAAACGGAAGGTGTTTATTTTTCGGTTTGGGCGCCCAATGCAAAATCGGTTTCTGTCATCGGTGATTTCAACAAATGGAACCGGAACAAAAACAAAATGGTCAAACGCAAAGACGGCAGCGGGATTTGGGAAGCATTTTTTCCGGAAATGGATTTGGGTGTGATTTATAAATATTCGATCCAAACCAAAAAAAGCGAAACGCTTGAAAAAATCGATCCGTTTGCATTTTCATTTGAAATTCCGCCAAAATCTGCTTCTGTGGTCACTTCGACCTGGTACAAATGGAACGACCGAAAGTGGATGAAGAAAAGACATCAAATCAATTCGCTCAAAAAACCGATTTCGATTTATGAAGTCCATCTCGGTTCGTGGCGAAGAGATCCTGCCGAACCCGATCGCTGGCTGACCTTTGTCGAAATCTCGGACAAACTGATTGCACATATCAAAAAAACAGGTTTTACGCATGTCGAATTTATGCCGGTGATGGAACATCCGTATCCGCCGTCCTGGGGTTATCAGATCACCGGATATTTTGCACCGACTTCGAGATACGGCACGCCACAGGAGCTGATGTATCTGATTCAGGAATTGCACAATAATAATATAGGTGTAATCATGGATTGGGTTCCCTCCCATTTTCCGAATGACGATCACGGTCTTTACAAATTTGACGGTACCCATTTGTATGAACATCCGGACAGCCGGCTTGGTTTTCATCCCGACTGGAAATCTTCAATCTTCAATTACGGTCGAAATGAAGTCCGTTCGTTTTTGATTTCAAATGCTATGTTCTGGCTCGACCGTTATCATATCGACGGTTTGCGGGTGGATGCAGTTTCGTCCATGCTTTATCTGAATTATTCAAGAAATGACGGTGAATGGCTGCCCAATGAATTTGGAGGAAATGAAAACCTGGAAGCGATTTCGTTTTTAAAAGAATTGAACGAAACGCTTTATCTGAATTTTCCGGATATACAGATGACTGCGGAGGAAGCTTCTGCCTGGCCAAAAGTCAGTCATCCGACCACAGAAGGCGGTTTGGGTTTTGGAATGAAATGGATGATGGGCTGGATGAATGACACCCTTGATTATTTCAAAACCGATCCTTATTTCAGAAAACAAAATCATCACAAACTGACTTTCAGCATCATGTATGCTTTTAACGAGAATTTTATTTTGCCGTTTTCACACGACGAAGTGGTTCACGGAAAAAGTCCGATGCTGTATAAAATGCCCGGCGATGAAAAACAAAAACACGCCAATCTGAGAGCGATGTATCTGTATATGTTTACCCATCCCGGTGCAAAACTGCTTTTTATGGGTGATGAGTTTGGTGAAACGACCGAATGGAATTATGATCATTCGCTGAGCTGGCATCTGCTTGAGTATGAAGCACACAAAAAGCTGATGGATTTTGTGTCTGAACTCAACCGGCTGTATAAAACCGAAAAAGCATTGTATCATTTTCAGTTTGATTTCAAAGGCTTTGAATGGATTGATGCAGATGATGAAATCAACAGTGTGTATGTGTATTTGAGAAAAGCTTATTTCAGAAAAGATGATCTGCTGATCGTTTTGAATCTCACACCGATCGAACGAAAAAACTATCGGGTGGCATTTCCCGAACACGGAATCTGGAAATGTATTTTGAATTCAGATGATGAAATTTATTGGGGCAGCGGTTCAAAAATTCAAAATGTAAAAACCCAGCAGCAGAAGTTTCTCGGAAGAAATTATTCTGCAAAAATCACGCTGCCGCCCCTGTCGGGATTGGTCTTTAAACTCGAAAAGAAAATTATTCCGAAAAAGAAATCAAAATAAATTATTCAAAAGGTTTGATTTCGTTGGTGTTTGTATTTTTCTCACGGGCAAAATTCAAACCGCTCTCCCACCAGCCGCACATCAGCTCGGAGTCAAAAACAAGCGAATTGGTGGTCAGTACGCTGGGTGTATAATAAAAATTGATGATTGCACCTTTGTTGCCCGCCACCAGCTTGCCGATTCTGATATTCTGTCTTTCGATACGATCCGCCATATAGGAATGGATATTGGTCAGCAGCGAAAAAACATTTCTTGAAGGCATACGGTTGAAATAAGTCACTTCGGTTTCGAGCACAATCGCATCGATGACGGTGGCACCTCTGTTGATCGCTTCTTCGATCGGAACCATACTCGCAAAACCGCCGTCTGCATATTCGCAACCGTCCTTTTTCACAAGACTCATAAAAGGTGCAAAATTGGCCGAAGTCCATATCCAGTCGCAGAAATCATCATAATCGAAATCTTGTATTGATTTGTATTCCACCTGATCGAGCGACAGATTTGAAACCGTCACCACTACATCTTTTCCCGAATTTTTTAATTTTTCAAATTCTTCACGGGTCAGACTGTTTCGAATCAGTGTTCTCAGATTCAGGCTTTCGCCAAAAGTGGTTTTTCCTTTGATGAAATTTTTGATGATGCTGAAGTGGTTGATTCCGATGTGTTTCTCGCCCATTTTGTCTTTTGTGACCGTAAACGGATAATTGCTGAAAATATCTCTCGGACCGACGGATGTAAACACCTTTTTTATTTTTGCCACCTCATTGAGTGCAAGATGTGAGATCAGAAGGCTTCCGGTCGAAGTGCCGACGAAAATATCGTATTCATTCTTCATTTCATCGATCAGATATTGTGCAACTCCGCCTGCAAAAGCGCCTTTGCTTCCACCGCCGGAAATGACCATTGCTCTCATACGACTGATTTATTTTTTTTGAAATTAAATTTTCTTTCGGCTAAAAATTTGCCAAAACAGATGGTTTGGGAAAGAAAATCAAGTGTGAAATTACAAAATTTAATCCGGTCAGCATCGAATTCCCGATTTTTTTGAATTCGAAATCTTTAATTTTGAACGGCAGCGGATTAAAAAATTAATTGTAACTTTCTGCTGTTAATTTTATTAACGCAACCTTTGGACGATTTTTTCATCTAAAAAGCAGAACAAAAGTTATTACGAAAAATGAAAAAGATAAAATGGATTTCGGCTGTACTGTTTTTAGGACTCCTGACTGTTTCCTGTCTTGATGACGAACAGGTGGACAATATCTATTATCAGATGAAACCGATTGACAGCATTGACATCCAGGCGGTAAACGGTGTGAGGGAAATCACCGAAATCAAAACCTATTATACAAAATCGGGCAGTTGTGAAGACTTTTTTGATTATGATTACCGCGGATTTGAAATGCAAAGAAAGGTTGCGCTGATTACATGGAAAGTTGAAGGGGAAAACTGCACCGAAATCAGTGAAGCTGATTATGCAGTCCTCAAATTCAGACCCGAAAAGGCAGGTGAATACACCTTTAAGTTTTGGAACGGAAATGATTCCACCAACCAGCCGGTATTTATCGAAAAAACAATCACAATCGAATAAAGTTTGGGTAAGGAACTGAAAATATTGATCAAAGAATGTCAGAGAAACAAAAGAGACGCTCAGGAAGAGGTCTATAAACGCTTCTCTGACAAATTATTTTCAGTATGTCTCAGATACACAAAGAACTATGAAGACGCCCAGGATATTTTTCAGGACGGATTCATTTTAATTTTCAAAAAAATCGGACAATACGAATTCAAGGGATCATTTGAGGGATGGATGAGACGGATCATGGTCAATCTCTGTATTGAAAAATTCAGAAATACAAACTATCTCTATGTGGTCAACGAAGAAATCACTGCCGATGAAGAAGTCGCCGATGAATTGATCGAAGACGAAAATGAATTCAGTTATGACGAACTGCTCGGATTTGTCCGACAGCTGCCTGCGCGTTACGGACAGATTTTCAATATGTATGTAATCGACGGATATTCTCACAAACAGATCTCTGATCTGCTCAATATCTCGGTCGGAACTTCAAAATCAAATTTGTCAAGAGCAAGAGAAAAACTGATCCAGTTAATCAATAAAAAAAGTACAGAAAAAATAGTGTCAAAATGAAACAGAACATTGACCCGCTTTTTAAAAACAGGCTTGACAGCCCTCAGAAAGCACCCGACGGTGCATGGGATTACATCCGCGAAAGGCTTCCGTCAGATGACGACAAACCGGTGATTCCGTTTTGGAAAAAAACACTGGGGATCGCTGTCCTGCTCACAGGTCTTGTCGGCGGCGGGCTGCTGATCGGCAATAAAGACCATTCGGCTGCAAACGCTGACGGAAATTCAGGAATTGTTCAAAATCAAACCGGAGAACAAAATTCATCGGTTCAAAATCAGTCAGGAAATTCAGTCACCGGCGGTATTCAGGAAAATTCTTCAACCGGCGGATTTGAAGAATCTGAAAACGGATTTGGAAATGAAAGCCAAAATCTTATTCAAAACGGTTTTAATTCCGGGAATTTTGCAATCCGAAATTCAAATCAGAATCGCAATCAGTTGAATCTGTATGCTCAAAACGGTCTGAACGGAAATTTTGCGGGAAATTCAAACTCAGACGGAAAATCATTTCATCAGGTTCTGACCGGAGATTATTCATCTGCGCCGGCAAAAACTTTTGCATGGAATCCCGAATTTGATTTGATCAGTAATTCTGTACTGCTGAACGAAATCAATTCAAACAATGAAAAACTGATCTCTGCAAATTTTGACACCAAATCAGCAAAATCAAACGAAAAGAAAAAGAAATCATACAAAAGCTTTGAAAATCTGTATGTATCCGGCTTTGTGTCGCCAACCGGGCTGAACACTTTCGTCGGATCGTCAATGCTTTCAAACAATCTGGACGATTACAAAACAGAAAACAGCATCACACTTGCCTACGGTCTGAAGGCTGCCTATTCGCTGAATCCGAAACTGAAAATCAGAACAGGTGTATCTGTCGTCGGATTTGAACAAATCACCAAAAATGTGCTGATGACGACCGGTTTTTCTGACAGCCCGAATTCTTTTACAGGTTCCGGAAACAACATCAATTACAGCGGTGAGCTAAGACTCTACAATCCGGCGGAAGGCGGAGAACTGAATTACAGACTGTCTGACGGTGATGTTCAGCAGCAGGCGCAGTTTGTTGAAATTCCGATTGAAGCCGAATATGGAGTCTTTCAAACCGAAACCATCGGAATCAGTGTGACCGGCGGCGGAAGTGCTTGGCTGCTTTCAAAAAACAAGATTTATGCGCACATGAACGGTTATACCGAAGAACTTGGTACAGCCAACAATATCAACAAGACTTCTTTCAGTGCGAACGCAGGTTTGAAATTTGATTTGAAAATTTCTGACGGCGTTCAGCTCAATGTAGAACCCAATTTCAAATATCTGCTCAATCCGGTGAGCAATATCGACAAATACAGTCCCTACACTGTGGGCGTTAATGCGGGTGTAACCGTCAAACTGAAATAGGATTGATGGCTGCAGAAGAAGAATCATTTTATGACAAAGTTTATGAAGTCGTCCGTCGGATTCCCGAAGGAAAGGTGACTTCTTATGGTGCAATTGCTGAATTTCTCGGCCGCAAAGGTTCTGCGCGTATGGTCGGCTGGGCGATGAACAATGCGCATACCCATTCAAATGTTCCGGCACATCGTGTGGTCAACCGAAACGGACTGCTGACCGGAAAACATCATTTCAGACCGCCGGGTCTGATGCAGCAATTGCTGGAAAATGAAGGAATCGTGGTCATTGACGATCAGATTCAGAATTTTGACAAAGTATTCTGGAAACCCGAATAATTAAAAAATCAGTTTGAAACCACTTTCAGTCCTACGATTGAAGCAATCAGCGTGAAAATAAAAAACAATCTCAGAAAATTTGTCGGTTCTTTGAACACAAAAATTCCGATCAAAACCGTACCCACTGCTCCTATTCCGGTCCAAACCGCATAAGCAGTTCCGATTGGCAGCGTCTGTGTCGCCTTCATCAGCAGCAGCATACTGATGGTCAGACAAACCAAAAAACCGGCATACCACCAATAGGATTCAGCGCCTTTGGTCTGGTTTGCTTTTCCGAGACATGAAGCAAATCCGGTTTCAAAAAGTCCGGCGATAATCAGAATTATCCAATTCATTTTTAATTTTTTAAGTTTTCAAATTTCGGGATAATTTTTTAGTCGCGGGGGTTCTAAATTCTATTGTACATTTGCGGCATGAAAGCGGTAAAATCGATCGAAAGACAAAAGTGGGACAAAATTGAACAGTTTTTTATTGAAAACTTCACAGACGGCGAACGTCCTGATGTCGATACCATCCTGTTTCTGATCGGCGTACAGGAATTGGGTCAGGGCAGAAAGAAATTTAAGAAAGACGACAAGGTCAATCTGATGCACATTGCGGTCTGCACCATACTGGAACCCTTTGGTTTCTACCGTTTTGACGGCAGAGATGCAGACGGCTGGCCATTGTTTGAATTTTTGGAACCGCTGCCCGAACTCAGGGCAAATGAACAGCAGCTGTTGATGAAATATGCAATCATCCAGTATTTTGAAGACAGAAATCTGCTCTGAAAACAGCTGATCGATTCCAAAAATAAATTCAAAAAATATCCAAAACTCAAATACTTTAGTATATTTAGACTGGCAATCAAAAATGCCGTGTCGCTATGAAAATCTATCACCTGAGTGCTGAATGTTATCCGATTGCAAAAGTCGGCGGATTGGCCGATGTGGTCGGTGCGCTGCCGAAATATCAGAACCGGCTGGGCTGCGAAGCTTATGTGGTCATGCCCTGGTACGATCGACCGTTTATCAAGGATCATAAATTTGAAAATGTATTTGACGGAACGGTAGTTCTCAAAAATCTTCAGTTCAAATTTAAAGTGCTGAAAGAAAAAAAGAACAGTCTCGGCTTTGCGCTTTATCTGATCAAAATCGACGGTTTAACCGACCGGCCAAATGTTTACGGTTATGAAGATGCTGCATTGCAGTACATCGGTTTTCAAACCATAGCGCTTTATTGGATAAGAGAAAGCAAAGAATTGCCCGATCTGGTTCATTGTCATGATCATCACACCGGACTGGTTCCTTTTCTGATGAATTATTCTTCAGAATTTGAAAAACTGAGAGGAATCCCAACGGTCACCACCATTCACAACGGTCAGTATCAGGGACAGATGGGATGGGAAATGGTAAATTATCTGCCCAACTTCAATCTGACCGACGGCGGTCTGCTCGATTGGGATGACTGCATCAATCCGATGGCGGCAGCTGTCAAATGTGCAAATGCGTTTACAACCGTTTCGGAAGGTTATCTGAAAGAACTGATGGACGACAAAGGCGCAGGACTTGAAGATCTTTATCGACAGGAAAGTCAAAAGGCACACGGAATCGTCAACGGAATCGACACAGAAGTCTGGAATCCCGAAACCGATAAATATCTGATTGAAAATTATACTTCAGCAAATTTTGTCACCAAAAAAAGAGCAAACAAAAAAGAACTTTGCGAAAGATACAAACTCAATGAAGGTCTTCCGCTGATCTCATTTATCGGTCGTTTTGCGGCTGAAAAAGGAGCCGATCTGCTGCCCGGAATCATTGAAAGAGCAATTATGGAAAGAAGCGGTGATGTCAATTTTCTGGTTTTGGGAAGCGGTGATCCGGCTGTTGAGCAAAAACTGTGGGACATCCATCATCGGTTTATCGGGAATTTTGGTTTGGAAACCGGATACAACGAACCGCTTTCACATATCATTTATGCCGGATCTGATTATCTGCTGATGCCGTCAAGGGTTGAGCCCTGCGGTTTGAATCAGATGTATTCGATGAGATACGGAACTGTTCCGATTGTCAGAAAAACCGGCGGTTTGAACGATACCGTGCCCGATATAGACGAAAAAGACGGAAGAGGAATTCAGTTCAATGATGCGGATGAAAACGGTGCGGTCTGGGCAATTCACAAAGCGCTTGATTTTGAAAATGACACCAAGAATTCGAGAAAACTGAGACGAAGCATTATGAAAATTGATTTTTCGTGGGAAAAATCAGCACAAAAATACTTAGCTTTATACGAGAACTTAAAACAACAGAGATGAAACCTAAAGTTTTGGCTGTCATATTGGGCGGCGGGCAGGGAACCCGCCTCTATCCGCTGACCGAATCACGTTCAAAGCCGGCCGTACCGATCGGCGGGAAATACAGACTGGTCGATATTCCGATTTCAAACTGTCTGAATTCGGGTATCAACCGTATTCTGGTGCTGACCCAGTTCAATTCTGCTTCATTGAATTCACACATTAAAAATGCTTATCACTTTGATATTTTCAGCAAAGGATTTGTAGAAATTCTGGCAGCCGATCAGGATTTTGACAACAAAAGCTGGTATCAGGGAACTGCAGATGCGGTCAGAAAAAGTCAGAAACATCTCAATAAGTTCGATTATGATTATCTGATGATATTGTCGGGTGATCAGCTCTATCAGATGGATTTCAACAATCTGATTGATTTTCACATCAAAACACAAAGCGAAATCAGTATTGCGACCATTCCGGTTGACAAATATGATGCGACCGGTTTTGGAATTCTGAAGGCAGACAATAATTTTCTGATCACTTCATTTATCGAAAAACCTAAAGCGGAAGTGCTGCCCGAATGGAAATCTGAAGTGAGCGAACAGAACAAATTACTGGGCAAAGAATATCTGGCTTCGATGGGAATTTATGTCTTTAACCGTGATACGCTCAATCGGATTTTTAATGAAGACGAAGGAAATGATTTTGGAAAAGAACTGATTCCGAAAGCGATTCACAAATACAAAACAAGCAGTTTTCAGTACAGCGGCTACTGGACCGACATAGGAACCATCCGTTCGTTTTTTGATGCCAATATGGATCTGACGCGCGACATTCCTCAATTCAATATGTACGGACCCAACAAGGTGTACACCAATTCGAGGATGCTTCCGCCCAACAAGATTACCGGTACACGGATCGATCATGTGATTTTTGGCGGCGGCTGTATAGTATCGGCAGATACGATTGAATCTTCTGTAATCGGTGTCAGATCGAGGATTGATACCGGGACTGTAATTAAAAATGTATATATGATGGGTGCAGATTATTTTTCAAAAACAAAAGATTTTGAAGATTTCATACAGTACGGAAAACCGCTTCTCGGAATCGGTGAAAACAGTCATATCGAAAATGCGATACTCGACAAAAACTGCAGAATCGGGAAAAATGTAATCATCAAAGGAAGCACGGATATGCCCGACGGTGATTTTGAAACCCATACGATTTCTGACGGAATTGTGATTGTCAAAAAATATGCGCTGATCGAGGACGGAACTGTAATCAGTTAGCATATTTAATTACAAATGATTTTGTTTTAAAAATTGTTCTATTTTTGTCAAAATTCATCAAAATGAAAAAATTCTTTATCATTCTGCTGTTGGCCGCTTTCGGGACAGCATTTGCACAGGAAGAGCAAAAGCTTCCGATCACCGATCCGGTTTCGGTGGGTGATTCATACGGCGAAGGTGTGTCTGACGATGCGCTGAAAACTGCTGTTAGCGCCGATCAGCTTGAAAAAATGCTCAACGATTCAGATCAGATCGAAGATGCGGTGGTTTACGGAACCGTGACCGAAGTTTGTCCGAAAAAAGGATGCTGGGCAACGATCGACACCGAAAGCGATCAGAGATTTTTTGTGAAAATGAAGGACTACGGTTTCTTTGTTTCCACCGATCTGAAAGGCAAAAACATTGTTCTTCAGGGAAAAGCCGAAAACAAATCAGTTTCGGTTGAAGAAATGCAGCATTATGCTGAGGATGCCGGAAAATCAGAAGAAGAAATTGCGGCAATCACTGAGCCCGGAAAAGAAGTTAGATTTTTGGCTTCGGGAATCCGAGTGGTTGAATAATCGGGAATTATAAAAAAAATTAAATGGAGGATTTCGAAAGGAATCCTCTTTTTTTTGTGATTTAATTTTGATTATCAGGCAGTTCCTTCAAAAAATTATATCTGCTGTTTTCAAAATCCATCTGACAGTAATAATGCTGCAAACCGTTGGTCACCATCAAATATGCTGCATCGAGTTCGAGATTGTATCTTGCAATCTGATCAAAAACCGTTTCGGTGATTGGAATTTCGGGTGCTTTGCATTCGACGATTATAAATGGTTTTTCTTTTCTGAAAACCACCACATCCGCTCTTTTTTTCATTCCGTTGATTTCAACAACAACTTCAGAATTGATTGCTGATTTTGAACAGCCTTTCTGATCGGTCAAAAACCGGATGACGTGCTGTCTCACCCATTCTTCGGGTGTGAGCACCAGCCATTTTTTTCGGATGCTGCAAAATATATAGTTGACTTCTTCGGATTGTTTCAAACGAAATTGGTATTTTTCGGGAAAATTCAAAACCGGTAATTCGATTGTTTGCATGACTCAGTTTGATAACATCATCAAAGATATTAAAAACAAAAAACTTCTTCCCGTATATTTCCTCTGGGGCGAAGAACCTTTCTTTATCGACAGGATTTCGAAGACTATAGAGGACGAAGTGCTGACCGAAGACGAAAAAGGATTTGACCAGACCATATTGTACGGCAATGAAGTGGACGTTGAGCAGGTGATTGCACAGGCCAAACAGTTTCCGATGTTTTCGGGCAAAAGGGTGGTCATCGTCAAAGAGGCTCAGCATCTGTCGAGAAATATTGAAAAGATAGAATCTTATCTCGAGAATCCGCAGCCGAATACCGTCCTGGTTTTCAATTACAAAGGCAAAAAGCCGGATGGCAGGCAAAAATACGGAAAGTTGCTTGCCAAAAACAAATGGAGTTTTGAATCAAAGATTACCAGAGATTATCAGGTACCGATCTATTTGGACCAGTTTGCAAAATCAGCCGGTCTGACCATTGATGCAAAATCAAAGGCGATGATGACAGAGTTTCTGGGATCAGACCTCGGCAGGGTTTACAATGAAATTCAGAAACTGAAAATCGTTGTAAAAGATGGAAAAATCACACCCGAAATCGTTGAGCAGAATATCGGAATCAGCAAGGATTACAACAATTTTGAACTTCAGGGTGCGCTATCATACAAGGACGGTTCGAAGGCATTCAGCATTTCAAAATATTTTGGCGAAAACCCGAAAAGCAACCCGCTGGTGGTTACCCTGGCAGTGCTCTTCAAGATGTTTTCCAGTCTGATTATCTATCATACGCTGGTCGACAAATCACAGGGAAATGTGGCAAGGGAACTTGGCATCAATCCATATTTCGTTAAGGATTATCAGGTCGCAGCCAATAATTATCCGCTCAAAAAGGTCACCCGCATCATCTCGTTGCTCAGGGAAGCGGATGTAAAAAGCAAGGGTGTCGGTTCGACCGGAAAAGTCACCGACAGCGAGCTTTTGAATGAGCTGATTTTTAAGATCATCAGTATGTAATTTTCTATCCGGATTCAGTTCGCTGCGTTATTGGATTTATTTATGATTGGGTGAACGGTTTCTCTCACAGATGACACAGATTTCCACAGATAAATAAGAAAAGACATGAGACGTTAGACTTTGAGATGTGAGACTTTTTAAAGTTAGAGGTTAGAAATTAGAATTTATAATTTAGAATTTAGAATTTAGAAGATTTTCTTGAACATCTCTGATTAATACTAACCGAATTTTAGTTTCAAGTTTTTTTGAAACATTAAGATATTAAGAATTATTAAGTTGCATTAAGAAAAGACTTCCGGCTTCCGGCTTCCGGCTTCCGGCTTCCGGCTTCCATCCTCCATCTCCCATCAATTCATCCAGCACCCAACATCCCGCTATTTCATCACAAACTTCCTGGTCACCGTCTCGCCTGTTTCGGTTTTGACTTTGATAATCAGAATCTGATGATTGAATGAAACTGCATTAACAATAAATTTATTTTGATTGATTTCATTCTTTTTGAACACCGGTCTGCTGTTCAGATCAAAAACTTCAACTTCTGAAATCCTGTCAATGGTCGAACTGATTTCAATCTGCTGACCGACTTTCAGCATACTGATGTTATTTGGACTGATGTCGACACTGGTTTGGAATGAAGGTCTGTAAATGATTTTGAAACGATTTTCATATTCACCTGCACGGGTCAAAAATTTATACGGTTTTCTGGTCAGATTCACAGTTTTGTTCAGCAGCATATCTACCAGCCAGATGTCCTGAGATTC
>JACFND010000038.1 GCA_019455045.1 Flavobacteriia bacterium | reverse complement strand
CGACGATGATTTCCTCAACACCTGCATTGGCAACCGAGTCGGTCAGGAATTCAAGTGCCGGAATCAGACTTTCGTTTCCTTCCAGCGAAAAACGTTTCTGACCCACAAATTTTGTATTCAGAAAACCTTCAAACGAAGATGCTTCATTCAGCTTTTTGAATATGATTTCTTTTTCCTGAACATTCAGATTCGGCTGGTTCAGGTTCACATTGATCCAATTCTGTATCCACTGGACTTTTTCGGGATTGACAATGTGCATATATTCAACACCGATCGATTCGCAGTACATCAGCTGCAGCTTGTCGATGATGGTTTTGAGCGTATTTGATTTTCCGATACCGATGATTTCACCGGACGAGAAAGTTTCGTTCAAATCATTGTCGGTCAGTCCGAAATTTGCCAAATCCAGCGTCGGGTAGTGGTGTCTTCTTTCCCTGACCGGATTGGTCCGGGTAAACATGTGACCTCTTTTTCTGTATCCGTCGATCAGATTGACAACTTTGAATTCTTTCTCAATCTTGGCGGCCATATCGGCTGAAATTTCAACCGTGCCGGTACTTTCTTCGGAATGTGAAAATCCGTTATAGCTTGAATTTGCAAAATCAAAACCCTGAAAAAATGCTCTCCAGCTGGGTTCTACTGCATCGGGATATTTTAAATATTGTTCGTATAATTCGCCAATGTATTCAGAATCTATGGCGTTTAAAAATGAAAATCTTTCCATTACATCAGATCTCTTGTGAGAATTTGAACGCAAATTTACGGCATTTGTACCGTTTAAAAAAAAGTTGGGCAGATGATTTAATTTGGTTTTTCAAAAGCTGATCATTTTTTGCCTCAGCCAAAATCAAATCATTATTTAAGGTGTGGTTTTTCCTTTTGGAACCACCAGCAGCGGAACCGGCGAACGTTTGATGACTTCAGTCGCCACACTGCCGATAAATACATTGTAAAGCATGTTGTGACCCAGCGAACCGATGACGATCAAATCGATGTTCAGATTGGTTGCTTCCTGTATGATGATTTCTGACGGAATGCCCTGTTTGACAATCAGTTTGCACGGAATACCGTCCTTTTCGATCATTGATTTCAATTCCTCAACTGCCTGAGTTTCTTCTTTCAATGTGTTTTCTTCAAGTTCGGGCAGATAAGTGAAACCGGTTTCGCTCACAATCACACCGATGTCGAGGGTCACCACATGAATCAGATAAATTTCGCTGTCGGGAACCAGTTTTGCCTGTGCAATTGCAATTGAAATTACTTTTTTGTTGAATTCCGAAAGATCGACCGGTACAAGTATCCTTTGGGTCATGGCTGTTAATTTGTTTTTCAGCCTAAAGTTAGTTTATTTTATTGAAACCTCAAATATTTTTTGGTCTTCGATAAAACCCGTAAGTATATCTCCCGCGCTGACCGGACCGACGCCTGCGGGTGTGCCCGTCATGATCAGATCGCCGGTTTTCAGTGTGAAATATTTTGATGATTCAGCTATGATTTTTGAGAAATCATGGATCATCAGTGAAGTATTTCCCTGCTGGACAGTTTCTCCGTTTTTTAATAATTTAAAATTGAGATTGGACAGATCAAATTCATTTTTATCCAAGAAATTCCCGACCACAGCCGCTCCGTCAAATCCTTTTGCAATCTCCCACGGATAGCCGTTTTTCTTTAATTCGGATTGAAGATCTCGCGCAGTAAAATCAATTCCGACTGAAATCTGATCAAAATATTTGTATGCAAATTCAGGCTGAATATATTTTCCGGCCTTTGAAATTTTCAGTACGATTTCGACTTCATAATGAATGTCACTGCTGAATTCAGGTATATAAAAATCGCGTTCTTTTTGAAGCAATGCAGTATCGGGTTTGATAAAAAATACAGGCGATTTTGGAATCGTATTGTTCAGCTCTTTTGCGTGTTCCACATAATTTCGGGCGATACAGATGATTTTCATAATCGAATTTTAAACCTCAAAAGTACATAAATTTGATTTCTCAAAATTCAATCCGAACTGTCAGAATTAAATCTCAATCGGATTGTGTGCTATCTTTTGTATTCGTAAATTTGTATCCTCTATTAAATGATTCACTTCTAAAAAACCTGAAATTTCAGCTCGCAAAAGAAAAGTCCAAATTATTTTCAGACTATGACAAATCAATATATTTCAATTGAAGAAGCATTCCAAAAACTGGAACTTGCCCAACAACTGTTTCTAAAAAATAAAAACAAATTCCAAATCAGACCAAAGGATAAAATCAGAAAAGTTGCAGAAATCCTGCTGAAAAAAGAGGATGAATTTGCAAAAATCATTTCGGGCGAAATGGGAAAACCGGTCAAAGAATCAAATGCTGAAATCGAAAAATCGGCTTTGAGCTGTAATTTCTATGCAGACAATTGTGATGAATTTCTGAAAGACAGAAATTATTCAACCGAAAATTATGATGCGATCGTCCGTTATGAACCTTATGGCGTCATCCTCGGTGTGATGCCCTGGAATTTTCCGTTCTGGCAGGTTTTCAGATTTGCAGTTCCTACAATTCTTGCCGGCAATACAGTTGTAGTCAAACATGCGAGCAATGTGCCGAAATCTGCACAGGCGATCGAAGATATATTTCTTGAAGCCGGTTTTGAACCCGGAACTTATCAGAATCTTTCGCTAGAAAGCAAAAATGTGGCTCAGATCATTGAACACCCTTATATAAAAGCGGTGTCGCTGACCGGAAGTGAAAAAGCAGGTTCGTCGGTTGCTTCGACTGCCGGAAAGGTGATCAAAAAATCGGTTTTGGAACTCGGCGGAAGCAATGCTTTTATTGTCCTCAATGATGCGGATTTGGATGATACCATTGAAAAAGCGATGAATGCAAGATTCAGAAATGCAGGTCAGAGCTGTATTGCAGCCAAAAGATTTTTGGTTCAGGATGGAATTTATGATCGTTTTCTTGAGAAATTTAAACAAAAAACAGAAGCATTGAAAATGGGCGATCCTTTTGATCCGTCCACAGATATCGGTCCGCTGGCAAGAGTCGATCTGGCTGAAGATCTTGAAAAACAGGTCAATAAATCTGTTGAAATGGGCGCAAAACTGATTCTTGGCGGAAAAAGAGACGGCGCTTATTATCAGCCTTCAATCCTTGTCGATGCAAAACCCGGAATGCCGGTTTTTAATGAAGAAACTTTTGGTCCGCTGGCTGTCATCATCAAATTCAAAGATTTTGAAGAAGCAGTGGAATTGAGCAACAGCACCAGTTTTGGTCTGGGTGTTTCAATCTGTACTTCAAATGTGGAAGAAGCTTTGAAAAAAGAACATCTGTTTGAAGAAGGTTCTGTCTTTTTCAATCAGCTCGTCCGTTCGGATCCGAAACTGCCTTTTGGCGGTGTAAAACATTCGGGATTTGGCCGTGAACTGTCAGAAGACGGAATCAGAGAATTTGTAAATACAAAAACGATAGTGATTGCAAAATAAGCGGTCGGATTATTTCAAACCGAGCACGTCTTTCATTGTGAAATAACCTTTTTTGCCGCAAATCCATTCGGCGGCAAGTACTGCACCTAATGCAAAACCTTTTCGGCTGTGTGCCGTATGCGTGATATCGATATCATCGATTTCGGAACAATAAGAAACCGTGTGTGTACCGGGAACATTATCGGTTCTGACCGAAAAAATCGGAAGTATGTCTTCAGATGATTTTTGATCAGATTCCCAGTTTTTCAGATTGGTGTTTTCAATGATCTGATTGGCAAGCGTAATCGCTGTGCCGCTGGGTTTGTCGAGTTTTTGGGTATGATGAATTTCTTCGATTTCAACTTTGTAATCCGGATATCTTGACATCAGTTTTGACAAATGATCATTGAGTTCAAAAAAGAGATTCACGCCCAGACTGAAATTTGAAGCATAAAGAAATGCGCAGTTTTTTTCTGAAATTAATTTAATGATTTCATCCAGACGATTGGTCCAGCCTGTAGTTCCCGAAATTGCAGGAATTTGGTTTTCAACCAATACTTTGACGTTGTCAAATGCAACTTCGGGTTTTGAGAATTCAATCGCGACTTCGGTATCTTCCAGATCTTCAGTTTCGGGTTTGTGATTGATTTTTCCGACAACGGTATGACCTCTTTCAATCAGAATCTCTTCGATTGCTTTGCCCATTTTTCCGTAGCCGACCAGCAGAACCTTCATTTTGAATTAAAATTTGAGATTAAAACCAAGACCCATCGCATATTCATAAGAATTCTGATTCTGAATGATGATCGGTTTCATCGAAAGATCAGGGTCTTTTTTGATTCCGTACAGATGTGCGTCAACGGTTGCATCCAAAATATTGAGCAGATAACCGAGCGCAGTCAGTGCGATTGCATAATCACGCGTTCTTTTTCGGTCATCCTGAATATTCGCCAACTGCTCTACAGTCAGGTTGTTCAACGCCGGTGTATCGAGTTCGTAACCGTATAATTTTTTGAGATAATAACCTCTGAATTCTTTGTACTGATTGTTGTAATTGATGATAAAACCAACGCCTGTCCCCAAAATTCCCCAAACGATCGGTGCTTTCCACCATTTTCCGTTGTAAATCTGACCGGCACCGGGAAGGATTGCAGAGTAAAGTGATGCTCTCATCGGATTTTTAACCGAAAGATAATCAACGGTTTCAAGCAGATCGGCTCCGTCCACTCTGACGATTTCGGAAGTCTGAATACTGTCCGTTTTTTCATCCTGCGAAAAACCAAAAAAGGGGAGCAGCAGTAAAATCAGATATGGTATCGGGTTTTTCATTCAAAGAATTTTCTGAGTCTTTCAAAATCTTTGTCAGAATCAAATGCGATGATCAGTTTTCCTTTTCCTGATTTTGATCTTTTGACTTCAACATTTGATCGGGTCTGTTCTGAAATCAATTTGACCGCTTTTTTGAAATCATTTGGGAGTTCGGCTTTTGCAATTTTTTTTGCAGCCGGTTTTTTGATCGAGCGAATCAGACTTTCTGTTTCTCTCACCGACAGATTTTCTGCAATCACTCTTTCATAAATTTCAAGCTGAAGATTGATGTCGTCAATCGCAATGATCGCCCGTCCGTGACCCATGCTGATCATTCCGTCGCGGATTCCGGTTTGGATGATCGGATCGAGTTTGAGCAGTCTGAGATAATTTGCAATCGAAGTTCTGTCTTTTCCGACCCTGTGGCTGAGCTGTTCCTGTGTCAGATGGATTTCGTCAAGCAATCGCTGATAGGATAGTGCAATTTCAATCGCATCCAGATCCTGACGCTGTATATTTTCGACCAATGCCATTTCGAGCATTTCCTGATCGTTTGCCAGACGAATGTATGCCGGAATGGTTTCCAAACCGACGATCTGCGAAGCACGCATCCTTCTTTCACCCGAAATCAGTTCATAACCGCTATCAACTTTTCTGACCGTAATCGGCTGAATTACACCCAATACCGAAATTGATTTTACCAGATCTTCAAGTGCGGTTTTGTCAAAATTTGTTCTTGGCTGATACGGATTGGTTTTGATTTTTTTCAAATCAATCTCAACAATATTGCCCACCAGTCTTTCTGCGCCTTTGTCCTCGGCAGATTTGACTTCCGGCTCATCTTTCAGCAGGGCCGAAAGGCCTCTTCCCAATCGGTTGTTTCCGGTCTTTGCCATATTTTTGAATTCTTCCTGAACGGAAATTTAATTTTCTAAATTAATAAATATTTTAAAACTGCCAAGCCGATTTAAACCGCATCATTGTTTTTGACAAGCAGTTCTCTGGCGAGGTTCAGATAATTCTCCGCACCCTTGCTGCCTGCGTCATAATCGATGATTGCTTCTCCAAAACTCGGTGCTTCGGACAGTCTTACATTTCGCTGAATAACAGTGTCAAACACCATTTGCGGAAAATGACTGTTGACCTCGTCCACCACCTGATTTGAAAGTCTCAATCGTGAATCGTGCATGGTCAGCAGAAGCCCTTCGATGTCCAAATCTTTGTTGTGGTGCTGCTGTACGCCTTTGATGGTGTTGAGCAGTTTTCCCAAACCTTCCAAAGCAAAATATTCGCACTGTATCGGAATGATGACCGAATCGGCTGCAGTCAGCGCATTCAGCGTAATCAGTCCCAGTGAAGGTGCGCAGTCGATAATGATATAATCGTATTTGTCTTTGATTTCCTTCAAAGCTTCTTTCAGCATATATTCCCGATTTTCAAAATCGACAATTTCAATTTCTGCTGCAACCAAATCCACATGCGCCGGAATCAGATCCAGACCCGGAGTCTGAGTATTCATCACAGCTTCTTCTGCTTTGATCTGATGTTCAAGCACTTCATAAGTACCTTTTTCAACTTCATTTACATCAATTCCCAAACCTGAAGTTGCATTTGCCTGCGGATCTGCATCGATCAGCAATGTCTTTTTTTCAAGCACACCCAATGACGCAGCAAGATTCACCGCAGTGGTGGTTTTACCGACTCCTCCCTTCTGATTGGCTATTGCAATTATTTTACCCATAGTCTTTAATCGAAACCTTGCAAAACTACAATTTTAAAGCGTGAAGAAAGAATACGAAGATTGAATTTTATAAACAAAAAACAGTCAAAATTGTTAGTGACTCAAACTGAATCGATTTGAATTTTAACCGCAGACAGTTTATGGATTTCATCAGAGATTTTCAAGTTTATTGTTGATCAGTTCGCTGATCAGTTTTGCCCTTCTCATGATCATCACATGCGTTCCGTCCTGAATTTCAACCGCGTCATGAATTTTTGAAAACGGAAAAACCATGTCTTTGTCACCGTGAAAATGAATGAAATTTTTCATTTCCACATTGTTCTGCCAATTCACAATCCGGTCCATCGACCATTTCAGATAATAATGATCTCTGAATTCAAAAATCTCTTTCAAATCGGGCAGTTTGGTGCTGTACAATTTTCTGAAAAGAGAATAAGACAAAAAATTATCAGAAGTCAAAAAAACGGGCGGAACGATTTTGTGCAAACCGGTATGTGACGAGAATCGCATATAGGCGGGCATTTCAGAACGGTCTTTGATGGTTGAAATCAGAAAATTAAATTTTGGATCCAAAAAACGGTTCATTTCTTTGACGATCATTCCGCCAAAAGAAACTCCCATCAACAGAAAATCCTCGTTTGTGTTGATTTTCTCAGCCATTCTTTCTGTATAATGCTGTAGCGTTTCGTCCTTTTCGGGTTGAAGCCAGGGAATGTTGACCGGTTCAAAATCCGGAAGCATTCTCAGATTTTTAAAAACCTTTTCATTGGCGCCCAAACCGCTGATCTGATATATTTTCATTTTTTGTAACCGATATTTAAATCAAAAACGGTTTTATCCAAAATTAATTCGATGGATATATTGAGAGACAATCAGTTAAATGAAAATGTCTCTGAAGTTTTATTAAATTTTCACCAGATATTCCGGAACTTCAATCCTTTTTACTTCGACCACACCCGCATTGTTCAGTCCGGTCAGTTCGACCAGTTCGCTCTGATTGATCAGTGATTCGTCAAAATCGGTTTCGACTTTTACATAATTTTCTGTGAAACCATGCATCTTTCCGTTTTTGTTGTCAGATTCCCAAATCACTCTGTGGGTCTTGCCCAGCTGTGTTCTGTAAAAAGCCATTCTTTTTTTCTCAGAAAGAATTCGGAGCATTTTGTTTCTTTTCTTTCTGACTTCTTTTGGAACCACGCCTTCAAATTCGGCTGCTTCGGTACCCGGTCTTTCGGAATAGGTGAAGACATGCAGATAGGAAATCGGCAGTTTGTTCAGGAAATCATAAGTTTCAAGAAAATGCTCGTCGGTTTCACCCGGAAATCCTACAATCACATCCACACCGATACAGCAGTCGGGCATCAGTTCTTTGATTTTTTCAACCCGATCGTGATACAGTCCGCTCAGATATCTTCTCTTCATCATTTTCAAAACTTCATCACTTCCCGATTGCAGCGGAATATGAAAATGAGGTACAAAACGATTGCTGTGGGCAACAAATTCAATCACTTCGTTTTTGAGCAGATTCGGTTCGATGGACGAAATTCTGAATCTTTCTATATTTTCAACTTTATCCAGTTCATTGATCAGTTCAAGAAAAGTATGATCGTGTTTTTTGTTTCCGAATTCACCTTTTCCGTAATCGCCCACATTCACACCGGTCAGTACGATTTCCCTGATTCCTTTGTCGCCGATTTCGTAAGCGTTTTTTACAATATTTTCGACTGTGTCAGATCTTGAAATTCCTCTTGCTTGCGGGATGGTACAGTAAGTGCATTTGTAATCGCAGCCGTCCTGAACCTTCATAAACGCGCGGGTTCTGTCGCCCAATGAGTATGAACCGACATAGAAATTGGCATCATCGATCTCGCAGGAATGAACGATTGCATCATCCTGTTTGTTCAGATCGTCGAGATAATCGATGATATTGAATTTTTCGGTCGCACCCAAAACCAGATCCACACCTTCCATTTCTGCAATTTCATGCGGCTTCAGCTGTGCATAACAGCCGATCACCACCACAAAACCGTCCGGATTTGCACGCAAAGCATTTTTGACAATCGCCTTGCATTCCTTGTCTGCATTGGCAGTAACCGAACAGGTGTTGATCACATACACATCCGACGGCTGATCAAATTCAACCCGTTTGTATCCGTTGCCTGTCAGATTTCTTGCAATTGTGGAAGTTTCTGCAAAATTGAGCTTGCACCCAAGCGTATAAAAAGCTACTGTTTTTGGATTTGTTGACATGCTGCAAAATTAATGATTTTTGAAACAATCGCTAAAAACAGCCGATGAATTGATTAATTTTTACAGGATCTGAAATAATCGGTGTAAAACCCGAATGAATTTTTTCAAAATTTTAAAGCTAACTTTGATTCATGAATCCCGATTATTCAAAACTGATCAAACAGATAGAGCAGAGGACAGGTCTGAAATTTCAGCAGGAAATTGAAGAAGGAAATCTTTGTTACCGAAACAACAATGAGGATTTGAGAGATGATTTCAAAGAAGTTTTTTCGACCGAAGATTTGAAAGCTTACATCCGATATTTCAACGGAAAAGAAATTCAACTTCCAACCGATAATCTTGATTTCTGGAAAAAAGTAAAAGCAGCAAAAAACTGATTATTCTTCAAAACTCTTGTTGGCCAACTGTCCGCAGGCGGCGTCGATGTCCTTTCCGCGACTTCTTCTGACTTTCACCACAATACCGTTTTTTTCGAGCGCTTCGGTATAAGCTTCGATCACACCCGGATCTGCCTGTTCAAATTCGCCGTCATCAATTGGATTGTATTCGATCAGATTGATTTTTGAAGGAACTTTTTTTGCGTATTTCACCAGCGCATCTATATCCGCCTGGGTATCATTGATATTTTTCCAGATCAGGTATTCAAAAGTGATTCTGCTTTTTGTTTTGTCGTACCAGTACTGAAGGCTCTCGAGCAGATCGTTGAGCGGGAATTTGGTTGAAAAGGGCATGATCCGATTTCTGATTTCTTCTCTTGCCGAATGGAGCGAAACTGCAAGTTTGACCCTCAATTCCTCATCTGCCAGCATTTTGACCATTTTTGGAATTCCCGAAGTCGAAACCGTAATTCTTTTTGGCGACATTCCAAGACCTTCAGGCGAAGTGATCATCCGGATTGATTTCACCACTTCGTTGTAATTCATCATCGGTTCGCCCATTCCCATATACACGATATTGCTCAGCGGACGGTCAAAGAATTCACGGCTTTCACGATCGATGACAGCGACCTGATCCACAATTTCGGCAGCGGTCAGATTTCTCATCCTTTTGAGTTTTGCGGTTGCACAGAATTCGCAGTTCAGACTGCAGCCGACCTGACAGGAAACACAGGCGGTGGTGCGGCTGTTGGTGGGAATCAGAACGGATTCAACGATATTTCCGTCAAAAAGTTTGACCGCATTTTTGATAGTGCCGTCATCGCTTTTCTGGATCAGATCCACCTTTATATTCTGGATCGAAAATACTTCTGAAAGCTTTGCTCTGAATCCTTTTGACAGATTGGTCATATCGTCAAAACTGTGCGCGTTTTTCTTCCAGAGCCATTCATAAATCTGTCTGGCTCTGAAAGATTTTTCACCGATTGAGGAAATGTATTCTTCCAATTCCTCAATGTTCAGTTTTCTGATATCCTTTTTGTCTGTGCTCATTGACTGCGCGTCTTACAGGATCAGCATTGCATCACCGTAAGAATAGAATTTGTATTTTTCTTTGATCGCTTCCTTGTATGCTTTCATCAGGAATTCGTGCCCCGCAAATGCGCTGATCATCATGATCAAAGTTGATTTTGGTGTATGAAAATTGGTCACCATACAGTTTGCGATGCTGAAATCATAAGGCGGATGGATAAATTTGTTGGTCCAGCCGTCATAAGGGTTCAGATGCGCGTCTGCAGAAACCGAACTTTCGATTGCTCTCATACAGGTTGTACCGACTGCGCAAACTTTTTTCTTGCTGTCAATCGCAGCGTTCACAACTTTTGCAGCACTTTCAGGAATGACCACCTGTTCAGACTCCATTTTGTGTTTTGAAAGGTCTTCCACTTCAACCGGTGCAAAAGTTCCCAAACCAACGTGGAGCGTCAGTTCTGCAAAGTTCACGCCTTTGATTTCAAGTCTTTTCAGCAAATGTTTTGAAAAGTGGAGTCCGGCAGTCGGAGCTGCAACCGCACCTTCATATTTTGCATAGATGGTCTGGTATCTTTCGGCATCTTCGGGTTCGGTTTTTCTTTTGATATATTTTGGAAGCGGTGTTTCGCCCAATTCTTTCAGCTTTTTTCTGAATTCTTCATAACTGCCGTCAAAAAGAAATCTGAGTGTTCTTCCTCTCGAAGTGGTATTATCAACAACTTCGGCCACCAGGCTGTCGTCATCGCCAAAGAACAGCTTATTTCCGATTCTGATTTTTCTTGCCGGATCAACCAGTACATCCCAAAGACGGGTTTCGGCATCGAGTTCCCTCAGCAGGAATACTTCGATTTTTGCGCCGGTTTTCTCTTTGTTACCCATCAGTCTTGCGGGAAATACTTTGGTATTGTTCAGAATCATCACATCGCCGTCGTCAAAATAATCGATCATATCTTTGAAAAGTTTGTGCCCAATTGTTTTGGTCTTTCTGTCGAGGACCATCAATCTGGCTTCGTCTCTGTGTTCTGACGGATGTTCTGCCAATAATTCTTCCGGAAGTTTAAAATTAAAATCGGAGGTTTTCATTTTCATTTTTAAAAATTTGGGGCAAATATACGATTTGAGGTCTGCCGTTGTCAAGTATTTAACCGAATTAGTTTGATTCGTCAATTGAAAAAGCCCTTGAAACCGTTCAAATCAGTCGTTCCGATTCATTACAATTTGTATCTTTGTAAACTTTGAAAATAAAATTTATGAAACTGAAATTTGTTTTTGTTTTTTCATTGGGTCTGCTGATGCTCGGCTGCGAAAAAGAGGAGAAAGTTGAAATCGGAGAAGTGACCGAAAGAGCGCCCGGGGAGAAGGTGGAAGCAGGTTTAAGTCTTGCACCCGAATTTGCATTCAATTCAATTGACGGCAGTAAAGTGGCACTTGAAGATTTGAGAGGAAAAATCGTGTATGTCGATATCTGGGCTACCTGGTGCCGTCCGTGTATCATGCAGATTCCGGCACTCAAAGAAGTTGAAGAAATGTACAAGGGCAAAGATGTTCAGTTTGTCAGTGTGTCGGTTGACAATGAAAGACAGAAAGACAAATGGAGCAGTATGGTAAAGGAAAAAGAATTGGGCGGTTTGCAGCTTTTTGCAGGCAGCGATATGAAATTTCACAATGATTACCGAATCAGCACCATACCCAAATTCCTTTTGATCGGAAAAGAAGGCGAACTGATCAGCGGTGATGCGCCAAGACCATTGAATCATCAGACAAATGAAGTCAATCAGGAACTGATTACGGTTCTGGACCAACTTTTAAATGAATAAAGAATGGACAATCAAAAAATGGATGAATTTTATGCGAAATTCAAAGAAAGGCTTGACGACACCACTGAATTTCCGTCAAAATTCATTTATAAATTCATCATTCCGACCACACACAAAGGAATTGCCGAAGTCCACCGGATTTTTGACGGTGCAGATCCTCAGTTTCAGCTGAAAGAATCACGAACCGGAAAATATACTTCGGTAACCGTCACCGTTTTTGTGATCGATGCGGATCAGGTGATTCATTATTACCGCGAAGCAGCCTCAATTCAGGATATCATTATGCTTTAATTGTTTTCATTTTCAAATTCCGGTTTCAATACTTTATCTTTGCAGCCTCAAATTTTTGATATGGCATTTGAAAAGGAAATTGGAAAGAGAAAGACTTTTGGAATCATCGCTCACCCTGACGCGGGTAAAACAACGCTGACAGAGAAACTGCTGCTGTTTGGCGGTGCAATCCAGGAGGCGGGTGCTGTGAAAAGCAATAAAATCAAAAAAGGAGCGACTTCCGATTTTATGGAAATTGAACGCCAGAGGGGGATTTCTGTAGCGACTTCGGTTTTGGCTTTTGAATACAAAGGAAAAAAAATCAATATACTCGATACGCCCGGTCACAAGGATTTTGCTGAAGACACTTTCAGAACGCTGACGGCAGTCGATTCTGTAATCGTGGTTGTGGACGTTGCAAAAGGGGTGGAGGAACAGACCGAAAAACTGGTTGAAGTCTGTCGAATGAGAAATATTCCGATGCTGGTTTTTGTCAACAAGATGGACCGCGAAGGAAAAGATGCTTTTGATCTGATGGATGAAATCGAACTGAAACTCGGTTTGAGAGTGAGTCCGCTGAGCTGGCCGATCGGCATCGGTTCATCTTTCAAAGGAATTTATGACATCCGTCAAAAAAGCATCGGTCTATTTTCGTCAGACAACAAACAGAAGATTTCAGAACCGGTTTCTTTCAGTGATCTGAATCATCCGGATCTTGAGGAAATCATCGGATCAAATTATGCCGAAAACATCAGAGAAGAAATCAATATCGTCAATGAAGTCTATCCCGAATTTTCAAGAGAAGAATATCTGAACTGTAATTTGCAGCCGATATTTTTTGGTTCAGCGCTGAACAATTTTGGTGTCAGAGAGCTTTTGGATGCATTTGTTGAAATTGCGCCAGAACCTCAGCCGAAAGAAACAGATTTCAGAACCGTCCTTCCGAATGAAAACAAATTCAGCGGTTTTGTCTTTAAGATTCACGCCAATATGGATCCCAAACACAGGGACAGGCTGGCGTTTGTCAAAGTGGTTTCCGGGAAATTTGAACGAAACAAAAACTATCTGCACGTCAGAGCGGGCAGACAGATGAAATTCAGCAGTCCGAATGCGTTTTTTGCAGATAAAAAAGAAGTGGTGGAAGAAAGCTATGCGGGTGACATCATCGGTTTGCACGATACCGGAAATTTCAGAATCGGCGATACACTGACCGAAGGTGAGAACATGTCTTTCAAAGGAATCCCGTCCTTTTCGCCCGAGTTTTTCAGATATGTCAACAATGCGGATCCTATGAAGGCAAAACAGCTTGAAAAAGGAATCGATCAGCTGATGGATGAAGGTGTGGCGCAGCTGTTTACGCTTGAATACAACAACCGAAAAATCATAGGAACGGTCGGAGCACTGCAGTATGAAGTCATCCAATACCGCTTGGAACACGAGTACGGCGCAAAGGTGAATTATGAGAATTTTCCGGTTTACAAAGCCTGCTGGGTGGAAGCCGAAGATGAAAAATCAGAAGAGTTTAAGGAATTCAAAAGAATCAAACAGAAATATCTGGCAAGAGACAAATTTGACCAACTCGTATTTTTGGCCGATTCATCCTTTACAATTCAGATGAGCCTTGAAAAATATCCTTCCGTAAAACTTCATTATGTGAGTGAATTCTAATCCAGAAAATCGCTGATGATATTTCCTTTTTTTGAATCAAAAAAGTTTTCACAAATCAGGAAGAAAACGAGAAAGCAGTAGAAGAAAATGAAAATAAGTTTTTGCATGGCGAGTGGTTTTGATTAATTGATGCCAAAAAACTTGAAGGGTTGCGTGATTTTTGGCTTTTTCGGCAATTATTTTATCAGAAAAACAGATGATTCACTGCATTTATCACACAATCAATCAGATAATGTGAATATTATTTTTGAAAAATTTGATGAATTTTAAGGTTCAAATTGTTTCTGTTTCCGCCAAATTCTTCTTTTTGTATTCATTTGGCGTTTGCGAAGTGAATTTTTTAAATGCAGAATTGAAAGCGCTTTTTGAATTAAAACCGACTTCTAATCCGATGGCATGCAGCGTATAATTTGAAAAATCAGGATCTTCCAGATATTTTTTTGCTTCCTCAACTCTGAGCCGGTTGACATAATCTGTGAAATTCTCACCCAGTTCCGAATTGACGATTCTTGACAGATAGCTTTTGTTCAGTTTCAGATGGTCGGCAACCACATCGAGCGAAAGATTGCTGTTGAGGAAATTCTTTTCGACCATGATAAAGTTTCTGAATTTGTCCAAATTGTCATTTCCGGTTTTGAAAGCCTTGATTTTTTCAACTTTGACACCGGATTTCATTCTTTTTGATTTGATCTCTTTTTGTTCTTCAAGTATTCCGAATTTGTACAAACCGATATGACCGAGAATGTAAATGGTGAACGACATTCCGATCCAAAGCGTATAATAAAACAGATTTGAATCAGAGGTACCCCAAAGCTCCACAACCAAAGCCAGCAGCCAAAGGAGACAGAGCACGAAGCCGATGTAAGAAAGAATGATCAGCCAGTTCAGATTCCGGTTGAGCATCTCTAAATTTCCGGTTCTTAATTCTTTCTGAAAATCCCTTATGGTTTTAAATGTGATATACAGCAGACCGAGCGAGAAAATCAGACTGAAGACTTCGTGAAAAAACAGCAGATCGACAAAGAAATCTTCAAACCTGCTGCTCATCATTCCCATTGCATTGATTCCTTTGTACAGGATTACCATAATAAAGAAAAACAAGAACGGCACAAACAGCAGTTTTTCTTTGGAACTGATTTTACTGTTCGGATACAGAAATGTTTTTACATAAAAATAGTAAAACACCATATTGACCGAAGCGTACGGAAGATAGATCAGATTGAAAAAGGTCTTGTGACTGATCAGGTCGGCCATCAGAAAATAATACTGTAGATTGTTGAGCGAAAAACCCAAAATCAGCAGACCCAGGAAAAGGTTGCTTTTTGATTTGAACCTTTTTGAAAATAAAATAATGACCGTAAACAGCAAACCCTGAACTGCTCCGATCAGGAGTAATATATTTAATAGGTTGTAATACATGTCCGCGGTTTGTGGTTTTTCGGTTTCATCGGTCTATTTCATTCAATTCCTTTTATAATTATTTGGATTCAGCGCTCCCGGCGACCAGTTTTGAAGAAATTCAAGTACTTTCTTTTTACTGTGCCCGTTTCCTTCTTCGAGATAACCAGAATTCTGTGTATGTATCCGTTTTCCGTCAGCATCCAGGATTACAAAAACCGGAAATCCAAAACGCTGCGGATAATCCAGTTGCGCCAGAACCTCATCGTTTGTATTTTCTTTGCTGTAATTGACGTGAACCGCAACAAAGTTATTGTTCATATATTCTTTGATTTCTTCATCGCCTGTTACCAGATCGTTGAACAGTTTGCACCAGCCGCACCAGTTGCCGCCGATACCGATAAAGACGTTTTTGTTCTCTGATTTTGCCTTTTGTACCGCTTCACTGATTTCTTTTTGGGCATCAGCATCCGGTCGGTACAGACTGAATGCCTGCTGACAGTATGCTGAAGATGAAAACAAAATTAGGATTACAGTCAGTATTCCGGATTTCATTGTTTTTTAATTTGAATCAAAAATAATAGAAATTTCACAGCTTCCAAAACAAACCCGAAAATTGGCTGATTTGGAAATCAGACCGAGAAAGGGGATTAATCGATGATTTTAACTTTCGGAACTGAATTTTTCACTAACTTTGCTTCCTATTTTTTTTAAAATTTGTTGAATTAAAAATTAATTGTTTGAGTTGAATGTTTTTCTTTTGAATCATTTCAGTCCGATCGACTGGATCATTCGTAAGTTCAGGTGTTCATTAAAGGTTTAAAGAAAGTTTTTTATCGATTTGACGCTGTTTTTTTAACTTTTAATTTTTTACAAAAATGAACACAAGATATTTAGACCTTATTGAACAATCTTTTTATTTTCCACAGGAGGAATTTACACTTCAGGACGGAAATCTTCAATTTCACGGAATCGATCTGATGAAACTGATTGAAGAACACGGAACCCCGCTGAAGCTGACCTATCTGCCAAAAATCTCAGAAAATATCCAAAAATCAAAAACCTGGTTTGCAAACGCGAGAAAGAAAATCGGTTACAAAGGCAAATACCATTATTGCTACTGTACCAAAAGTTCGCATTTTCACCACGTGCTTGAGGAGGCATTGAAAAACGATATCCATATCGAAACTTCATCTGCTTATGATATCAACATCATTGAAAATCTGATGCAGGAAGGACTGCTGACAACGGATAATTATGTGATCTGCAACGGCTTTAAAAGAGGTCAGTACATTGACAACATCGGAAGACTGATCAACAACGGTCACAAAAAAGTGATTCCGATTCTTGACAATTACGAAGAACTTCAGCTGCTGCTTGATGCAACCGACAAGAATTTTGAAATCGGAATCAGAATCGCATCTGAAGAAGAGCCGAAATTTGAATTTTATACTTCCAGACTCGGAATCGGATACAAGGACATCGTTCCATTTTATGTGAATCAGATCAAGGATGAAAAAAGAGCAAAACTCAAAATGCTTCATTTCTTTATCAATACCGGCATCAAGGACAATTCGTATTACTGGAACGAATTGAACAAATGTCTTCAGGTGTATGTAAAACTCAAAGCGGTTTGTCCGTCATTGGATTCGCTCAATATCGGCGGCGGTTTTCCGGTAAAGAATTCACCCGGTTTTGAATTTGATTATGCCTATATGATTGAGGAAATTCTGAATCAGATCAAAATCATCTGCGATGATTGGGAAGTTCCGGTTCCTCATATTTTTACAGAATTCGGTTCGTTTACGGTAGGAGAGAGTGGGGCAATCCTTTATAAAATTCAACAGCAGAAAAAGCAAAATGACCGTGAATCATGGAATATGATCGATTCTTCGTTTATGACCACTTTGCCGGATGCATGGGCGATCAGCAAACGTTTTGTGCTGTTCCCGATCAACCGCTGGATGGATCGTTACGAAAGAGTGCTTCTCGGCGGACTGACCTGCGACAGCGACGATTATTACAATTCAGAACAGCATGTCAATGCGATTTATCTGCCCAAATTCAATCCGAACAAACCGCTGTATATCGGTTTCTTCAATACCGGTGCCTATCAGGACAATGTCAGCGGATTTGGCGGTGTTCACCACTGTCTGATGCCTCAGCCCAAATATCTGCTGATCGACAAAGACAAAAACGTGGAAGTGTTTTCGGAAGAACAGACCTATATGGATGTTCTCGACATACTGGGATACAACAATTATCACAAAAGCGTAAAAAGCAAAAAGAAAATAACAGAAAATATAGAATCAAAATGAGCAAAGGACCAATCAGTCAATTTATAGAACACAATTACAGACATTTCAATGCTGCTGCGCTGATGGATGCTGCAAAAGGATATGAAGCGCATCTGAACGGCGGCGGAAAAATGCTGGTTTCGATGGCGGGTGCGATGAGTACTGCCGAACTTGGAATTTCATTGGCGGAAATGATCCGTCAGGGAAAGGTGGATATCATTTCCTGTACCGGTGCAAATCTTGAAGAAGATGTGATGAATCTGGTTGCCCATTCGCATTACAAAAGGGTTCCGAATTATCGTGACCTGACACCCGAACAGGAGAAAGAACTGGTTGACAATCATTACAACCGTGTGACAGACACCTGTATTCCTGAAGAAGAAGCTTTTCGACGTCTTCAAAAGCATTTGGAAGATGTTTGGCATGCAGCCGAGGAAAAAGGAGAAAGATATTTTCCGCACGAATTCCTTTATCAGGTTGTAAAATCGGGTGTTTTGGAACAGTATTATGAAATCGATCCGAAAGATTCGTGGATTCTTGCGGCTGCCGAAAGAAATCTGCCTATCGTGGTTCCCGGATGGGAAGATTCAACCACCGGAAATATTTTTACTTCAAATGTAATCAAAGGAAATCTGAAAGCTTCTACCGTTAAAACCGGAATCGAATATATGATTTATCTGACCGAATGGTACAGAGCCAATTCGGGCGGAAAAGGAGTCGGTTTCTTTCAGATCGGTGGCGGTATTGCCGGGGATTTCCCAATCTGTGTGGTTCCGATGATGTATCAGGATTTGGAATGGGAAGATGTTCCTTTCTGGGCATATTTCTGTCAGATTTCTGATTCTACTACTTCATACGGATCCTATTCGGGTGCAGTTCCAAACGAAAAAATCACCTGGGGAAAACTCGATGTAGATACACCCAAATTCATTGTTGAATCAGATGCGACCATCGTTGCACCGCTGATTTTTGCATGGATACTCGGACAATAAGAAATTAAATCACAATCATATCAAAAGCCTTTTGCCAATCGCAAAGGGCTTTTTTGTTTTTGGAAAGGACTGAAATTAATTTAAGATGAAATTGTCTTTTATTGAATAAAAAATATATTTTTGTTAGCATTAATTTTAAAATAGGGCTTAAAACAAATTAATTTCTATACAATGGCAAAGACAATTACCAAAAGATCCTGGGCCGAACCTTACCGAATGAAAATGGTTGAACTTCTGAAAGTTACAACCAAACCGCAAAGGATGAAAGCAATGAGGGATGCTGGCTACAACACCTTTCTTCTGCATGCGGAAGATGTCTACATCGACCTGCTGACCGACAGCGGAACCAATGCGATGAGCGATCAGCAGTGGGCTGCCTTTATGACTGGAGACGAAGCTTATGCGGGCAGCAAGAGTTATTACAATATGGAAAAAGCAATCCAAAAATATTACGGTTACAGATATGTGATCCCGACCCATCAGGGAAGAGGGGCTGAACACATACTGTCGCAAATTCTGATCAAAAAAGGTGATTATATTCCTGGCAATATGTATTTCACCACCACACGTCTTCATCAGGAAATGGCTGGAGGAACCTTTGTTGACATCATCGTTGACGAGGCACACGATCCGAACAGCGAATTTCCGTTCAAAGGAAATGTGGATATGAACAAACTTGAAGCGTTGGTGAAAAAAGTAGGCGCCGAAAAAATTCCGTATGTGTGCATTGCCACCAATGTGAATATGGCAGGCGGTCAGCCGATCAGTATAAAAAATCTGAGAGAATTGAGAGAATTCACCCAAAAACACGGGATCAGAATCATTCATGATATGACAAGGGTTGCCGAAAATGCATTTTTTATTCAGCAGCGCGAAAGCGGTTATGAAAAAGCAAAAATTGCAGATATTGTCAAAGAAATCTGTTCGCTGACTGACGGCGCTACGATGAGTTCCAAAAAAGATGCACTGGTCAATATCGGCGGTTTTCTAGCGATCAACGACTGGGAAATTTATGAAGAAGCACGAAATCTTGTGGTTGCTTACGAAGGTCTGCATACCTACGGCGGGATTGCTGGACGTGATATGGAAGCAATTGCGGTCGGAATCAAAGAAAGTTTGAGCGATTCACACCAGAAGGCAAGGGTAGGACAGGTTGAATATTTGGGCGAAAAAATGCTTGAATACGGAATCCCGCTGGTCAAGCCTTTTGGCGGTCACGGAATTTTTGTTGATGCAAAAGCGTTTTTGCCTCATCTTTCGCAGGATGAATTTCCGGCACAGACACTGGCTGCCGAAATCTATATCGATTCGGGTGTTCGGACGATGGAAAGAGGAATCGTTTCGGCAGGAAGAAATTCAAAAGGAGAAAATTATCATCCGAATCTGGAACTTGTACGTTTTACCATTCCAAGGCGGGTTTATACACAGGCGCACATGGATGTGGTTGCCGAATCTGCCGCAATGGTTTACGAAAGAAGAAACAAAATCAAAGGGCTGAAAATGGTTTACGAACCCAAATTCCTGAGATTTTTCCAGGCAAGATTTGATAAATTGAAATAAAGCTCGGGATTTTATAAATATTATTGAACTTTACAGAACTTTCGAAAACTTCGGAAGTTCTTTTATTTGAACTGATGAAAAAACCAAAAATAATTGCACACCGCGGCTACTGGAATACCGGCGACTGTGTTGAAAATACAATCAAAGCGCTCAAACAGGCACAGCAGCTCGATATCTACGGAAGTGAATTTGATGTCAGAATGAGCCAGGACGGCGTTCCGCTGATTTATCATGATGAATTTTTGGAAGGAAATGAAATTTCAAAATCAGATTTCAAAACTCTGTTTTCTGCTTTTAAAGTTGCCGGACACGGTTTTCTGCCGACGCTTGAAAATTATCTGACCTACGGAATGAAGGTTCCGGGACACAGACTGGTGATGGAAATCAAGGACATTGACAGCATCGAAGAAGAATTCAATATTTTTCAAAGCGTGATTTATCTGATCGAAAAACTGAGGATGCAGGATCGGCTTGAATACATTTCATTCAGTCTGAACATCTGCAGACTGCTCAAAGAATGGTCTGAAAGTGCGACTGTCAGCTATCTTGGCGGAGATCTGTCGCCAAAAGAATTCAGCGAATACGGTTTGGACGGTTTGAATTATGAATTTAAAATCTGGAAACAAAATCCGGACTGGATCTCGGAATCAAAAAAACTCGGACTCAGAACCGGCTGCTGGACGGTGAACGATGTCAAAGAATTTTTTGAACTCGCCGAAATGGGAATTGATTTTGTAACCACAGACAGACCCGATCTGCTGTTGGATTTCAGTACCCAAATCGCATAAAATCAAATTACATCATCAAAAAGGTGAGGATCGTAAATCCGAGCAGCATAAAGAAAAACAACCAGATATTGACTGAAAGAATTAAAAATGACTTGAGTCTTGAGACCAATTTTGATTCTTTGTAAATTCGGCTGTGCGATCTGAAAAAATAGAAAATCGAATAGAATACGCAGGCGACCATCAGCAGAGCAGTTATAAAACCAGATACTTTGGCAAAGTTCGGGAACCATATTTCCGGAATTGACAACAGTCTGTCAATCAGTATCCACAGCGATATCAGCATCAGCAGAAACGAAAAGAAATAAAGTGTGAAAATTCCGTGGTCATAGAATTTCCATTTCTTTTTTCCGTGAAAAACCCAAAGCACAAAAGCAAAAACCGGCAGATAAAAAATCAAGACCCTCGGGAAATTATGTACAAACGATTCCTGAAATCTTCTTGCAAATTCATCATTTGTCATTTCCTTGTTTTCATTCAGCTCGATCCCCTTTTTGTAAAAAGGCAGCATCATCCAGCCCATTCTTTTTGATTTTGGAAGACTGTTGTGAATCGAATCAAACTCACGAATCGTTTTTGCTGCTTTGTATTCCGGATAATTGTCAAAATAAATCAAACTTTTTGAAGCATTGAAATCTTCTACATATTCGGCATATGCTTTATCGAGTGAATCCTTTTTTTCGGGATGACTGATCCGTTCATTGATGTATTCAATTGTTTTCGGATCGATCTTTTTGTCAGCCGGAAGCGCATTTTGAATTGAATCAAGCAAAGCAAGCGATTCTATATCTTTTGGATTTATACTATCGCCTGCATCCTGATCCGAGTCTTCACCAATATTTATCGTATAACCTTCATTCTCACCCGAATCGGTTGAACCGCTTGGAAGTCCGGGCAAAAGAAAAGCAACCAGACTGACAAAAATATAGAGCTTCACAGGTGGAACAAAAGATTTCCGTTTGCCTTCCAGATAATTATTAACCAGAAAGCCCGGTTTGAACAGCAAAACCCGTATGGTTGTCCAAAAATGACCGTCAAAATGGACAAGACTGTTAAAAAATTCTTTGAACAGATAGCTGAATGAAGGCCGGTTGATGATGTTTTCCTGACCGCAATGCGGACAGAATCTGTCGGTTACTTCGGTGCCGCAGTTCAGACAATTCTTTTCTTCACGGAGCTTGAGTTTTGACATATCGGTTTTGTTTAATTCTCTAAATTTAGAAATTTTTAAATTCAAATTTCAAAAAACAAAATTCGGCTTTTTCTTTAAATTCTGAAACATAATCGGTTTTTGAGATTTGATTCCGGTCAAATTTTATTATCATTGGCATAAATTTTTCACTTTGAAAAAACTGTTTTAATTGACTTCAAATTAATTTTTATGAAGAATTTGTCATTTTTTCTTTTCGGACTGATATTCAATTTTGGTTTTGCACAACAAATTTCACCGCTATATTCAAATGATACGGTTCAGCAATTCAAATGGGTAAATGAAAAATACAATGAGATGACCCTCGATGAAAAAGTGGGTCAGCTGTTTGTGGTTGCCGCCTATTCAAATCGGGATGCTGCGCATGAAAACGAGATTGAGAATCTGGTGAAAAATGAAGCCATCGGCGGACTGATCTTTATGCAGGACGTAGCGATTCATCAGGCAGAATTGACCAACCGTTACAACAAATCGGCAAAAATTCCGCTGCTGATCGGAATGGATGCAGAATGGGGACTTGCCATGCGAATCAAAGATGTGGAAAGATTTCCGTGGGCAATGACCGTCGGCGCGATCACTGACAACGATCTGGTCAGACAGATGGGAAATAACATAGGTGAGCAGGTGGCAAGACTCGGTGTTCATTTTAATTTCGCTCCCGACTGTGACATCAATACCAATCCTCAAAATCCGATTATCGGCAACCGTTCTTACGGTTCTGATGTTGAAAATGTATCGGCAAAAGGAATCGCTTATATGAACGGGATGAGGGAAATGAATGTGCTCGCATCTGCCAAACATTTTCCCGGACACGGCGACACCAGCCAGGATTCGCACAAAACCACGCCGGTGGTTCCTCACGATTTGCAGCGTTTGAAATCGGTTGAACTTGCATCTTTTCAAAAACTGATCGATGCGGGTGTTCCGGCTGTGATGATTTCACATTTGAACGTTCCGGCGCTGGATGACAGCGGCATTCCCGCTACGATTTCAAAAAAGATCATTACCGGTCTGCTGAAGAATGAAATGCATTTCAAAGGACTGGTCATCACCGATGCACTGAATATGGCGGGCGTCGCAAATGCATATCCGCCGGGCGTGGTCGATCTGTTGGCTTTTGAAGCCGGGAATGATATTTTGCTGTTCAGTCAGGATGTGAAAACTGCAAAACAAAAAATCATTAAGAAAATCAATTCGGGAGAAATTACAGAAGAAAGACTTGAAGAAAGCGTCAAAAAGATACTGATGGCAAAATATCTTGTCGGTTTGAACAATCCGAAACCGATTGAAACAAAAAATCTGATGGAAGATCTGAACAAAGTCAAATATTCTCAAACCATATACAATCTGTATGAAAACGCAATGACTTTGGTAAAAAATGAAGACAATCTGATTCCGTTTGAAAAACTTGCAGATCTGAAGTTTGCGTATGTTCCGCTGGAAGAAGCAGAATCGGGAGATTTTAACGAATCTCTGAATTTTCA
>JACFND010000037.1 GCA_019455045.1 Flavobacteriia bacterium | reverse complement strand
TGTCAAAGATGAATGATTTCTTTTATACTCTTATAACAAAAACAAACATATAAGGATAAACGGTTTTTTTATGATTCTGTGATTTTGGTTTTTGCCAATCCGCTGTGTCTGTATCCGTACAGAAAATAAACCACCAGACCCAAAACCATCCAAACCAAAAACCATTTCCAGCTGACCAATGGGATTTCGACCATCAGATAGGAACAGGTCAAAACACCCATAATCGGAATGGTTGAATAATTTCTCAAAAAGGTTACCACCGAAGTTGCAGCCGTAAAAATCAGAAATATAATGAACAGTACTTCTTCGGTATTGTCCAGATTAAATTCTGTAAAAGCAGCAATTGCACGTTCTCTGAAAATATACACAAAACCGATAAAAAGCAGCGGTATCAGCCATTTTCCGTTCAGGTAGGGCAGATTGAATTTTCCGGGTTCCTTTTCTTTTGGCGGAAGAAACAATACGCCGCCAGACACAAGTACAAATGCAAACAGAGTTCCGATGCTCGTCAGATCGGTAACCAGATCGCTTTCGATAAACAATGCACCGATTCCCACAATCACACCGGTTACAATGGTTGCAAACGAAGGCGTTTTGTATTTCGGATGAACTTTCTGAAACTTCTTGGGCAGCAGTCCGTCGCGACTCATACTCATCCAAATCCTCGGCTGACCGATCTGGAAAACCAAAAGAACGGTCGTCGTGGCAACCACTGCGCTGATCGAAACAATGGTTTCTATCCAGGGAGCACGGGTTTTGAATACAAACGCCAGCGGATCGGTGACATTTTTAAAATTTGAATAATTCTCAATTCCGGTCAGTGTGAGTGCAATCAGTATATACAGTCCTGTACAGATCAGCAGCGAATAGATCATTCCGCGCGGCATATCGCGTTGCGGATCTTTGGTTTCCTCAGCCATTGTCGATATCGCATCAAAACCGATATAAGCATAAAACACGGCGGAAACACCGCGCAATACGCCTTCAAAACCGTTGGGCAAAAAAGGCCGCCAGTTGTTGGTATCGACAAAAAATGCACCTGCCACAATCACAAAAAGTATAACCGCCAGTTTGAAATAAACCATAAAATTTGCGGTTTTTTTGCTCTCTTTGATGCCTACATATGCCAGCCAGGTAATCAGTATCACGATGATGAGCGCGGGCAGATTGAAGAACACTTTCATATCGCCGATCATCGGTGCGCTGTTGTATGCATTCACTGCAAATTCATAAGACTGAATCTTTTCGGGACTCAGGATTTCACCCGAATTCAGTGCAGCAGTCGATTCGAGAAATGCATTTTTGGCTGTGACGGGATCGATCAGCATCCAGTCGGGCAGATGAATATTGAAGACATGCACCAGAAGATTGTTGAAATAACTGCTCCATGAAATTGCTACCACTATATTTCCGATCGAATATTCGAGTATCAAAGCCCAACCGATAATCCATGCGATGACTTCGCCAAATGCAACATACGAATAGGTATAAGCACTTCCTGCAACCGGAATCCGGCTTGCAAATTCAGCATAGCAGAGCGCCGAAAAACCGCAGGTGATCGCTGTGATGATAAACAAAGTGGAAACGCCAGGCCCGCCGTTATAAGCTGCAGAACCGATGGTCGAAAAAATTCCGGCACCCACAACAGCTGCGATGCCCATAAAGGTTAAATCTCTGACCGAAAGTACCCGGTTAAGCGATCCCTTTGACTGTCTGCCTTCCTCGACCAGACGGTCGATCGACTTTTTTCTGAAGAGAGAATTTTTCATAAAGGCTTTTGATATGATGATGTGAATGTATGGATTTTTTGATTAAAACTTTTGGCTGATTTTTGAAATTCGTGATTTTTCAGCTCAGCAGTTTTTCAAAAGCCTTTCTTGGTCCGTCCGAAACCTGAACTTCACCGCAATAAGTATAATTCAATTTTTCGAGAATTCTGAGCATCGGCAGATTGTCAAAATTAGTATCTACCTTGATTGAAAAAACATCGTTTTCTTTTGCAAACTTTTCAATTTCAGTAAAAAATTTTGTGGCAACTCCTTTTCCGATCACCTCATCCGAAACCGCCACCCGATGCACAACCAGAAAATCTCCGTTCGAAAGCCATGCACCGTCAATTATCTGATAGGTTGGTTCGTTGTTAAAAATCAATGCGGCCGAAGCAACGATTTTTTGACCTTCGGTCAGCAGATAACAATATCCTTTTTCGATATCTGAAATTACCGTATTCAAATTCGGATAACCGCTCTGCCACTGGCTGCTGCCGTCCTCCTTTCTTCGTCGGATCGCCTGGCCGAGAATTTCCCAAACTGAAGTTGCATCATCCGGCTCTGCTCTTCTGAATTTCAGTTGCATATTTTTTAGATTCTGATTTTCAAAGTTATTGATAAGTTGGGTAAGGCTGAGTTGTCGGTTGATTTTTTTTGAATGGAAAGTTGAATCCTGCGCGCTCTGACTGATTTTGAATGATGGAGGATGGGGGATGGAGGGAAATTTTCACTTCTAACTTTAAGATAAGTTGACCGATTTTAATTTAACTTTTCCAAAGTTTCAAACTTTGGAAAAGTTAAATCAGATCAATATTCATTCTGTTTTTGGACCACATAAAAAAAATGCCGGAACTCAAGTCCGGCATTTCATTATATTGATTTAAGAAAATTATTTCTTAACAATCTTTTTGGTCAGCATCTTACCGTTTATCTTCATATTCAGGATGTAAACTCCTGCAGGAAGATGTCCGATATTGAGCTGTCCGTTCTGAGATTTCAATTCGGCTGTCATCAGTCTTCTTCCCGAAGCATCTGTCAGGATTACTGATTCGATGATTGATTTCTGTGAAACGATATTCAGCACATCAGTTGTCGGATTCGGATAAACAGTGATTCCGTTGATGTCGCTCACCTCGTTGATTCCAAGCGCACCGCAGTCGATGTGACCTTCCCATCCGTATGCTACACCTGCATTGTCAGAAACAAATTCAATGGTGATTGCACCCGAACTGTGGGTAGAAGTAAACGAAGGACCGGGATTGTTGTTTCCGGTGATGGTACCGTTTGCAAACAGCGGGGCAGAAAGACTGTCACCGTCATGCACATACATAAAATCAGAGTTGGTCTGAAGACCGATTTTGTCAAAATTCAATTTAACTTTTTCACCGGTTACATTCGGATAGAAGGTTTTAACAAAGTGTTGGTTCACACCGTAGTTTCCGCTTGTACCGCCGGTATCTGTAAACAGAGTACCGTCACAGAATCCGCCGGTCAGTACCAATACCTTTTTACCGGCTCCTCCCGAACCGTCAGCACAGATATTAACCACATAGATTTCATAATATTTGTTTGGCTGAAGTCCTGTTACATTGAAAGTTGTAGAAGTGGTTGAAGACCAACCGCTAGTTCCGGGATCTTCACCAAAAAGAACTGCTTTGTAATTCCACAAATCAGAAGTTTCGTCATCTATATCAATTTGAACATCGTTAAGATTCAGATAGCTGAGCGTAAGATTTTTGATGGCATAAGTACAGGCAGTAAATCCTCCGGTACAGTCAGTGCCCAGACAGCTTTTTGAATCAACGGTTGTTCTGATTAACTGACCCGGTTGTGGTCCGAAACCAAGATTGAAGTTGATGCCGACACCCGCAATCAGGTGACAGTAACTCATGATGGTTCCGCCCTGGCTTGGGATCGGTCCGTTGCATCCTTCGCCATATCCTGCTGCTGGCCCGCAACCGTCAATCGCTGTATTGTTTCCGTTCCATGCACAAGCGTGTGTGTGCGGAGAACCGAGTGCATGTCCCATTTCGTGGGTCATCGCCATGATGGTCCATGAATAGGTAGGTACTTGCGCATAGGTCATATTGATACCCGAATAGGCATAATTTGAACTTGTACAAAGCGAATTCAGATAAGCCACACTGGTGGTTGAAGGGAAGTTTACCAAATGCGCAAGATCTGCATCGAACTGAGTTCCAGAAGTTCTGAAATTATCCAGATTTTCACCATAACTTCCGGTATATGGATCCGCATAAGTCCAGATTCTCACCTGGTTCAGTGCCATATTGATATTGTCATTGTCATAAAGTGTACCGATGTTGTTTTGGATACCGGTAATCCAATCGATGGTTGCCTGAATGTCTTTTCCTTTTTGAACAAACGGTTTGTATGCGATTTCATAATAGATTTTCACACAATTGGTTGTCTTTGTCGTCATGGGATGTGCAGAAGGATCAAAACTGAGCTGATCCATAATCTGCTGATTGTATTCCAATTCGTCAACACCGCAGCTGAAAGGATTCACGCCCAACAGATTTACATCCGAATAAGTGATATAATCCTGCTGGTCAGCTGATTTTCCCAATACGATATTTCCGTCCTGATTGGTTGAAATCACACCAATCACATCATTTTCAAAAAAACTGATGGCAACCAGCGAAGTGTAATCGCCGTCAACAATTCCTCTGTAATACTGACCGGGTGTGTAATTCAGAATATTTCCGCTTTCGTCGGTTGCAAAGAAATTGTCGGTCAGCACATTTTGCTTGTACATCTTTACCGCAACTTCTTTGTTCTGATAAGGAACCGAGATGGTAATCAATTCAGGTGCTTCATTCACGATTCTGCCCAATTCCGAAGAATTCATATTCAGAACCGTCACGTCGGTAGCCGACTCCATATACTTGGCCGTCTTGTTGTCGTTGCTTTTTGTAAACAGTTCATAACTGTTGAACTGTCTTTTAGCCGTCATTAATTCCTGAACCTTCTGAGATACCGAGCCAACCTGCCCAAATGCAAATCCGGTAAAGATCAGGAAAATCAAAAATCCTAATTTCTTCATTGTTTTTTGTGTTAATTAATTATTTTGAATTTTTCGCATAAGTGCCAAAGATAATTATTATATAATAAATATTTTTGCAAAACATGATAAAAATCAAATTTCTTATTGTCGGTCAGGGGATTGCGGGCAGTTGCTTTGCGCTCAAACTCATTCGTGAAAATAAAAGTTTTCTGATTATTGACGAAGACAAAGACAAAGCTTCAAAGGTTGCCGTCGGCGTATTCAATCCGGTGGTACTCAAACGTTTTGCATTGATTTGGGATGCCGAACCACAACTCAGACTGATGCATCGGTATTTTGAAGAATTTGAAAAAATATGCGGTCAGCAACTGATCAGTCAGATACCGACCTATCGGATTTTTAAAGATCCTGATGAAATCAGAACCTGGCAAAAAAAATCAAAAAACCGGGAACTCCTGAAGTTTATCAGCGAAGAAATCATCACAAACAATCATGCCGACATCAATTCGCCGCTCGGATATGCAGAAGTCAGACAGACCGGACGGATTAAACTTGAAGAATGTCTGGAAGCTTTTAAAAATTATCTGACCGAAAAAAATCAGTACATCAACCAAAGATTTGATTACTCAGAACTTCAAATTTCGGATGACGGAATCCAATACGGAGATATTTTTGCCGAGAAAATAATTTTCTGCGAAGGCTACGGAGTGAAAGACAATCCCTGGTTCAACGAACTGCCGGTGATCGGTGTAAAGGGCGAAGTGCTGAAAATCAGGACATCAACTCAAGTCCCTAAAGCGATCTGGAAAGCATTCAACTTTCTGATGCCAATCGAAGATGACATCTGCTTTACCGCTTCGACTTATGACCGCGACGATCTGACACCCGAACCGACCGAAAAAGGAAAACAGGAAATACTGAAACATCTGGAGGAAATCTACAAAGGTTCATACAGCGTCATCGATCACACCGCCGGCATCCGACCGACGGTTGTGGACAGACGACCGCTTGTAGGCAGTCATCCCAAATTCAAAAATATGTACATCCTAAACGGAATGGGCACCCGCGGAACGCTGCTTGCACCCCGGATGACCGAATATCTGTATGACTATATAGAAAATGGAACACCGATCGATAAGGAGGCAGATGTGAGGAGGTTTATGGTCTGATGCGGGGTGACGAGGATGGAAGATGGAATCCAGAAGATGGAGGCGACTGTTTCCACCATAAAGAATTTCTTTTCTTTATGTCTCCTAATAATTCTTATATTCTTAATGTTCTAAAAGATCTTGGAAAAATAGTAATTAGAGACTGACTGACCTTAGAAAACACGGAATGGGGACCCCACGCCCATCACTCCACATTCAGCCCTTCTCAAGTCTCATGTCTCAAAGTCTCACTTCTAATCTCTAACCTCAGAATCCAAAAAACTTTCTTTTTCTCGGTCTGGTATCATCCTGATAAAACTCCAGCAGCCAGACCATTGCAAGACCTGCCACATACGACCAGATGTTGTCAAAACTGAAGGTTGCGCCCAACAGATTTGAAAAAACCGGGCAGTCGGAAAGACCGAGATTTTTAATCCAGTCAAAAGATTTTGAGATCTCAAACAAGAGCGCAAATCCGGCAACACAATAGATCGTGATCTTTTTGCTCACAACAAAAAAGGTCTGAACCAGACAGTAAATCAGAATCACAAAACAGACATTGCCGACATTTCGGTTAAACTCGGCATTGGTCGAAAAGAACATCATGATCAGCATTGCTGCCAACAGAAGAACCGAATAAAGACCGTACTTTTTATCAAATCTTGTTTTCACACTTTAAAATTAAGTACAATTGAAATAAGAACAAAGAAGCGCAGACGATTTTAGCAATTGAATTCTTTGGGTTGAATTATTTCGGCTAATTTTGAAAAACTCAAAACAAATCGGATGATCAGTTGTTTTATTTTTGATCTCGACGGTGTGATCGTCAACACTTCGGTTCATCATTTCCGTGCCTGGCAGCAAATTGCCAAACGGTTGGGAATTGAGTTTTCAGAAAATGACAATCAAAAACTCAAAGGAATCAGTCGTGAAGATTCGCTCAATACACTGCTCGAAATCGGAAATCAAAAAGTGTCCGACATCGAATTCAAAAAACTTCTCGATTTGAAAAACAGCATCTATCTCGATCTGATCAACGGTCTGGATAAAACAGCAATCCTTCCATCGGTCACCGAAAAACTGAATTTCCTGAAATCCTCTTCTTATAAAATTGCATTGGCATCGTCGAGCAAAAACGCAAAAACGGTTTTGAACCGAATCGGACTCAATGATTATTTTGATGCGGTCATTGACGGCAACCGGATTACGAAACCAAAACCCGATCCCGAAATTTTTCTGACAGCAGCCAAATTAACAGAAAGCAATGCCGAAAATTGTGCAGTATTCGAAGATGCATTTGCCGGAATCAGCGCTGCAAAAGAAGCGGGAATGCTGGCAATCGGAATCGGAAACAAAGAGGATTTATACAATGCAGATTATGTTTTTGAAGATTTTGGTCAGATTTCAAATCAATTTTTAAAAAGTTTGTAATGAGCTCTTCAAGAGTTTTGGCTCCTTGAAGGATTTTAATAAATAAACTTTTCCAAAGTTTTAAACTTTGGAAAAGTTGAGAATATATTTTAAGACAGAACAAAAAAATTGCCGTCCGGTTCAGCTGACGGATAATCAATCAAATTTTAACATTTGGTACATAAATTGCTAAAAACCAATTCCAAATAAATAAAATTATGAAAAATGTATTTTTAATTGCAGCGGTTGCAGGTCTTATTTTTGCAAACTGTAAATCAACAAAAGAAGAAAGTGTAGCCGTTGCCGATGAACAGACTGAAGAGCCTGCCATCGATATGTCAACTGCAAAAAATTCGATCGAATATCTGGGTACCTACAAAGGTGTCGTTCCCTGCGCAGACTGCGAAGGAATTGAAACTGTAATCACACTCAATCCGGATGAAAGCTACAACATCAAAGAAACCTATCTCGGAAAATCTGACAATGTGTTTGAAGATGTCGGAAGTTTTGACTGGATGGACGACGGAAACCGTCTGAAACTCGAAGATACAGACTCTAATGTACGATTTTTTACAGTTGCTGACGGCAAACTGATTATGCTCGATATGGAAGGCAATCCGATAGAGAGCGTAAATGATAAAAATTATGAATTGATTAAGCAATAAAAAAACACTTTGGCACACCCTTTGCAATATGCTATTCGGAATTTAGTAAAATAAATTGTCCTCATGTGTTAATTAAGATAAGGAAGCCCGTTCAATACGGGCTTTTTTATTTGATTGAAGTTCTGAATTCTGCAACTATATTATCAGTAAAAATCTACAGCCAAAATCGCTCAAAAATTTTCAGAGAGAAAAAATTTTTATAAAAATTTCTGCTGCCATTTTTGATCGATTTTTTTTATCCTTTGATTTTGACTAACTTTCTGCTTCAAACTCTGCTGAAATATGGAATATCGTCAAAAATCTATCAAATCCTGGGCAGCCGACGACCGGCCGAGAGAAAAATTTATTGACAAAGGCCATCGTTCACTTTCTGATTCTGAACTGCTCGCTATCCTTTTGAGATCCGGAAATCACGAAATGGATGCGGTCGAATTGGCCAAATCAATACTGGCTTCGGTCGGAAACAATTGGAATGATCTCTCCAGACTGACCGTCAGCGATCTCTGCAAATTCAAAGGAATCGGAAAAGTCAAGGCAATCACCATCATCACCGCACTCGAAATCGGAAGAAGAAAAGCTTCTCAGCAGTTGCCCGAAAAACCGCATATCCGAAACGGAAAAGATACCTTCAATCTGATGCAGCCGATTGTCGGCGATCTGAACATCGAAGAATTTTGGGTGCTTTTTCTCAATCAGAAAAATCTGGTCACCCGAAAAGAACGCATCAGTTCAGGCGGAATCACACATACCGTCGTCGATCCGAGGGTGATCTTCAAAATTGCACTCGAAGAAGCTGCGACCGGCGTTATACTGGTTCACAACCATCCGTCGGGCAACATCCAGCCGAGCCATCCCGACAAAATGCTGACCCAAAAATTAAAAGATGCCGGAAAAACATTGGACATTGAAATATTGGATCATGTGATTATCACCCAAAAATCTTATTTTAGCTTTGCCGAAGAAGGTGCGCTCTGACGCTGACCGACAAAACAAAAAACGATGCAAAAAATCCTGATTTATTCACCCGAAATCACCCGGCGGATTCGCTATGTATTTGATTTTATACTGAATGAGTTTTCAGGAATTGAAACCGAATATACGACCGACAAAGAACAGCTGAAATCATCGGAAATTCCGTCGATCAATTATTCAAAAGAAAAAATCGGAAATGAAATTCATTTTCCGTCGGATGATTTTATGTTTGATTCCGAAATATCGGACGCTGTCATTTTTGATCGGCTCAATCCGGTGGGAATGATTTTTTATGCGCTGAGCCGTTATGAGGAATATCTGCCCAATCCAAGAGACAGACACGAAAGACTTTCAGGTGTGGGCAGGGTTTACCGGACGCCGTTTGTTGATGTGCTGATCATCGAATTTCAAAAACAGCTCAAAGATGCTTTTCCCGATTTGGAATTCAAAAAAAGAAAGTTTGAGATCATACTCACCTCAGATGTTGACCAGGCGTGGAAGTACAAACACAAAGGTTTTGTCAGAACCTGCGGCGGACTTCTGACCGATCTTTTCAAAGGAGATTTTAAAGAAATTTCAAATAAGCGGGCTGTAATCTGGGGCGGAAAAAAAGATCCGTTTGACAGTTTTGATTATTTCAAATCGCTCAAAGAAAAATATGATTTCCAAATGATCTTTTTCTGGCTGCTCGGCGATTATGCCAAATTTGACAAAAACTCATCACCCAACAACGGTGCTTTCAGACGAAAGATCAGAGAAGTTTCAGAATGGTCGGATTTTGGAATCCATCCATCCTATGAATCATCAAAATACAAGATTAAACTCAAGGTTGAGATTGGCCGTCTGGCGGGAATACTCGAAAAGCCTGTTCATCGGTCGAGACAGCATTATATCAAACTCAATCTTCCGGAAACCTATCGCAATCTTATCGAAAACAAAATCACAGATGATTACACCATGGCTTATGCCGATGTGACCGGTTTCAGGGCGGGTACCACTACGGCATTCCACTGGTACGATCTGAAAAAGGAGGAAATAACAAAGCTGAAGATTCATCCTTTTTGTGCAATGGATGTTTCGATGCGAAATTATATGAAACTGTCGGCAGAAGAATCGATTCGGGAACTTGCACGGCTCAAATCAGAAATCAAAAAAGTGGACGGACAGATGATATTATTGTTTCACAATTCCAATCTGAATGAAGGCTGGGAAGGCTGGAAAGAGGTTCTGGAGAGTGTTATGGAGTGATGGGGTTTTCTGCATACGGGCATCGGAAAAAATCATGACAAAAATTTAGATTCTAATTTCAATTTGTTTAAATTTGATAGAGATTTTGACGATCGGCCGAAGTTCAAAAATTAAATTTCTTATCATTGTGTAAATACAGCCCCAAGTTATAGATATCGTTACTGTCAGCAAAACCAACCCGCAAAGCAAAATCAACAACAGTCATTTAATTTTTTCGGTCTATATTATTACCAACATTTTCCTTGAAAAAGTATGAAAATCCTGTTTGCATATGATATAACCGATCATGACAATGAATTTGTCAGAATTCACATTCGTCTGCTCAAAGAACTCGGGCATGAGGTTACCGCATCTCTGCAGGAATTTTGGAATCCAACCGCAGAGTATGACTTTGTGATCATCAACTGGCCGGACTATTTCTACGGTTTTCGGGGCGATATCACAGATGAGGAAGTCGAAAAATTCAATGATGCCATTGAAAATCTTAGAAAGTCAAAACCAAAGATCATCACTTTTTATCACGATGAATATTCGCATTACGGCAGAAATCCGAATCTGAATCTGCTCTACGATATCTGTTATGACAAAACCGATATTATGCTCCATCTGGGCGAATACTCAAAACACAAAGACGAGAAAATCTATGACCGTTCTGTCCATCTGGTGATGCATCATCCGCTCTATCGCGAATACAATTTCGATATAGAAAAGAAGAAAGCAAGAGCTGCACTTCCGGTCAGAAACGGCAGATTTCTGGTGATTGTTCCGGGTGCGATCCGTAAAAAGGAGGAGATTGATTACTGCATTTCAATTTACAGAAAACTTGATTTGCCAAATAAGAAACTGGTTTTTCTGAGGTCTTATCATTATACCTATTTTCCAAAAATCAGCTCATTTTTCACTGCCCGAAAATGGGTCAAAAACAAATTTTTCAGCAAGTATTACAAATATTTCGGCAACATCCGTTTTCGGTCGGGTTATCTCAAACCGGAGGAACTTTCAAACTGGCTTGCCGGATCTGATCTGGTGATCATTCCCAGGACAGATATACTCAATTCGGGTGTGATCTTTCTGGCCGCACAATACGGCAAACCGATGATCGGCACGGGTTTTGGCAATATGGGTGAACAGCTTGATTTTCTGGGTCAGAAAAAAATTAAGAATCCGAAATCGGTTGAAAAAAAGGAACTGATGGATTTTATCGAATCACAAAAAGGAAATTCAGAAAAGCTGAAAGAAAGAATTGCAGAATATTCTTCGGATGAAAAACTGAAGGAAGTATGGAGCCGGATCTTGGGAATTGAAATGTTTTCCGGCACTTCTGACCTCTGACAAGGAATTATTTTCCCAAAGCTTCTGCAGTCTTTTGATCGACTTCTTCAAATTCTTTGTCGATTTCTGAGTTTTCTCTGTAGGTCAGTTTTGATACGACAAGATTGACTATCAAAGCAGAAAAGAATCCGGGAATAATCTCATACCATTCTTTGAACGGATGATCAAAATATACCCAAAACAATACCACCAGCCCGCCGGTGAGCATACCCGCAAATGCACCCTGAAAAGTGGATTTTCGGTTGAGCAGGGACAACAGAATCAAAGGGCCGAAAGCTGCACCAAATCCAGCCCAGGCATTTCCGACCAGATTGAGTATGCTGTCATGCGGATTCAGTGAAATCATTATTGAAATCGCCGCAACCAGCAAAACGGATATCCTTCCCGAAATCAGAAATTCTTTAGAGGACCCTTCCTTTCTGACAAATGATTTGTAAATGTCCTCAACCAGCGAACTCGAAGTGACCAGGAGCTGTGAGGAAATGGTGCTCATCACCGCCGCCAGTATGGCTGACAGCAGAAAGCCGCCGATCAGCGGATGGAAAAGAACCCTTGCAAAATAAATAAAGATGGTTTCCGCCTCCTTGTTACTCGAATCAAAAATCTGCATGGTTTGGGTGTCAAATTTCATCATATAACCGATTCCGACCAGACCGATGCTCATTGCACCAATCAGTGTCAGTATCATCCAGCCAATGCCGATGCGTCTTGCTTTGATTAGATCGGCGGGTTTTTCGATCGCCATAAAACGAACGAGTATATGCGGCTGTCCGAAATACCCGAGCCCCCACGCAATGAGTGACAATATACCGACGATAGAAGTTCCGGTGAACAGATCGAGATATTTGCTTCCTTTTTCTGAAATCAGTTCAAATGTTTCGACCGGGCCGCCGGTTTGGGTGATGACCACTATTGGAACGATAAGCAGTGCCAGTACCATAATGGTTCCCTGAACAAAATCGGTCAGGCTGACCGCCAGAAAACCGCCGAGAAAGGTATAGAGTACCACCACCAGACCGGTTACCCATACACCGACGAGATAATCCATACCAAAAGCGGATTCAAACAGTTTTCCGCCCGAGACCATACCGGCAGAAGTGTAAAGCGTAAAGAAAATCAGAATAAATGCAGATGAAGTAAACTTCAGCAGTTTGGTTTTGTCCTTGTACCGGTTTTCAAAAAAAACAGGCAGTGTGATTGCATTCTGTGCCACCTCTGTATAGATTCTGAGCCGCGGTGCGACCAGCAGATAATTCAGATAGGCACCGATGGTGAGTCCGATTGCAATCCATGCACTGGCCAGTCCTGTGAAGTACATTGCACCGGGAACGCCCATCAACAGCCAGCCGCTCATATCGGCAGCTCCGGCAGAAAGTGCAGTGACGACCGGCCCGAGTTTTCGACCGCTGATCAGAAATTCGTCCGAAGTGGCAGTTGATTTTTTGTAGGAATAAACACCGATTGCCAGCATCAGCAACAGGTAGAGCCCAATGGACAGCGCTTCGTAAAACTGCATAGGAGTGATTTTGATATTGTAAATATAACAAATTAGCAGTTAGAATTTAGGGATCAGAAGGTGGTCCAATTTTTCAGTGGTTTAATTTATAAATGCCCGGAAACTCTTTATTCCTTTTCAATAAATCTTCCATCAGTTGAACTTGTCGAAGCCCAAAATCATTTCATCAAAAGAAAGTATCGTCTCAAAACCCTTTGATTCAAAATATTCTCTGAAACCTTCCCGTGCTGTAATCATCACAAAATCACCGCCCCAGGCACCCAGACTTTTGATGCTTCCTTTATAATCCGGAAAATACAGATCTTTTGCTTTTTGAAATCCAAGTTGTGACGAAATCATTTCCTCATGCAGATTCATCAGCAATTCAAATTCTTCGATCGATTTGGCGTTCAGCAGGTTGTATGAAATCGCGGAAATCCCGTTCAGCCAGTCTTTTTCGGGTTTTAATTCTTTGTAATATTTTGACACATTTGACCGGGTATCCTGCTTTTTGTTGAGATGAACAAAATACAGCTTGTCCTTAAAAACCGGATTGAATTCAACAGATTCAACATTTGGTTTTCCGTCCTTCAGCTGATATAGCAGAGCCGAATCAGAAGTCGCACAGGCGATGTCATAACCGCTGGTATCAAAACCAAGCCGATTCAGTTCAAATGCATCGGTCTCCGAAAATTGAGCCAGCAGACTGACCAGCGTCGAACTGCTGCCCAAGCCCCAGTCCTTTGGAAATTCAAGACGGGTTTTGCAATCGATATTTTGATTCTGATTTCTAAAAAATCCCGGTTTTAATTTTTCAATGATTTCAAAAAGCCCGGTCAGTTTTTGCGCAAGTCCCCGATTGTCTGTTTCAATCACCGAAATTGTTTTCAGATCGATTTTGGCAGAAAACCAAAATTCATCATTTGGCAAAAATGCCCGCCAATCCAAAACCGGTGAATTTGAATTTTCACCAAATTCAACCGAAAGCGACTGACCAAACCGACAGGGAACCGCCAATGCGAGCGAACCGTCGAGAACCGCATATTCGCCCGAAATCAGTAATTTCCCGTTGGCTCTGAAATTCAAAATCTTTGGTTTTTAATTCGATCCGGCAGAAGCGGTCGCCACATTTGAATCAATTTTTCTCACCAATCCCTGAAGCGTATTTCCGGGTCCGACTTCGATAAATTCTGTTGCGCCGTCTTTGACCATATTCTGAACCGACTGTGTCCATTTGACCGAAGAAGTCAGCTGGGTAATCAGATTTTTTCTGATTTCAATCGGATCGGTTTCCGCCTTTGTGCTCACATTCTGATAAATTGGACAAATCGGATTTTTAATCTCTGTCTGATCGATGGCTTCAGCCAGTTCCTCTTCTGCGGGCTTCATCAGCGGTGAATGGAAAGCACCGCCAACAGAGAGGATCAGCGCTCTTCTTGCGCCCGCTTCTTTCAATCTTTCACAGGCAGTTTCAACCGCAGGAATTTCACCTGAAATCACCAATTGTCCCGGGCAATTGTAATTTGCTGGCACTACGATGCCGTCAACTTCAGTGCATATTTTTTCAACGGTTTCATCATCCAATCCCAAAATCGCTGCCATGGTGGAAGGCTGTAATTCACATGCGCGCTGCATCGCCATCGCTCTTTTGTGAACCAGATCGAGCCCCGATTCAAACGACATTGCACCCGTAGCAACCAAAGCCGAAAATTCACCAAGCGAATGACCGGCAACCATATCGGGTTTGAAATCATCAAGTGTTTTTGCGAGTATCACCGAGTGCAGAAAAACTGCCGGCTGGGTCACTTTGGTCTGTTTTTGTTCTTCTGCGCTTCCTTCGAACATGATTTTTGAAATGTCGAAACCGAGGATTTCGTTTGCTTTTTCAAACATTTCCCGTGCAACCGCAGAATTGTCATACAGATTTTTTCCCATTCCTGTAAACTGGGCACCCTGACCCGGAAAAACATATGCTTTCATAAATGATTGATTTTAACTGATAAATTTACTTATTTTTTCTTTCTTTTCTTGTTTTCTTTCTCGTTTTCCCACATCTTCGACAAAAACAGATAGCGTTTGAAAACCGAGTGGGCATGCAGTTTTGAGATGATGTATCCTTCGCCTCCGTCGAGTATTCCGAGCCGCAGCACATAATGATGCATAAATCTGTACCAGGGTTTGATCCAGAAATGGAATACATTCGGTTTCAGTTTTTTGATATACAGCTCTTTTGCCCTCAGCATCGAATACTGGGTGAGTTTTCGGTCATATTCTTCAACCGAAAAATAGGAATAATGATCGAGTTTGTTTCTGAGGAATTTTGTTTTCCCCTGACTGTCGATCAGTTCGTGCACCAGTCTTCCGCTGCCGTATCTGTTTTTTGATTTTTTGAACAGTCGGATCACTTTATCGTTCTGCCAGCCCGAATGTTTGATGTATTTGTTCATAAAATAAAACCGGCGATACACAAAAAATGCATCCGCTTCGTCTTTTTTCACTTCATCAATCATTTCATAAATCAATGCTTTCGGAATTCTTTCGTCCGCATCAAAAAAAGTAGCCCATTCATTTCTTGCCTGTTCGATTGCAAAATTTTTCTGATCTGTGAAATTGTCAAATTTTCTGACGATGAATCTCACTTTCGGATGTTTTTTTGCAATCTCAGCCGTCCGATCGGTGCTCTCTGAATCAACGATGATGATTTCATCTGCATACCAGGCTTCATCCAAAAATTTCTGAATATTTCTTTCTTCGTTATATGTAATCAAAAGCGCTGAAATCTTTGGCAGCTCGGGAATCAGATTTTCTGGCAGATCGACTTCACCAAAATTATTCTGAAGAAATTTATCGGTTTCTGAACGCACATAATCATAATTCAATTTCCGATAGATTTTCGGTGTCTTCCGCAACAGCTGTTTGTCAGTATGGGTATTGATCAGTTTTTTGTCCAAATCCTGAAGATGGACGCTCATATGCTTGAAATTGTCTTCATAACAGCCCCAGTCAACCGGAAATTTGTGAGGAGAATAAATGCTGAAAGTCGGCAGATCAAAACCTTTTGACATATTGACCGCACCGCCTTCATTTCCGATAAAAGCATCGCAGTGATAAAGGATTTTTAAAAATTCACGAACACTTTTCCCGATGATGTGGGTATAAATTTTTTCTGATGACGGCTGAACCGCCATGATCTTGTCCACAACCTCTTTCTGATCGGGCGTATAATTAAAAAGTATGTTGAAATCGTAATATTTATGAATATGTGCAATCAGTTTTGACATATAATCGATCGGCCATGATTTCTCCTCGCTGCTGCCCATAATCCCGATCATTAATGTTTTTCGGTTAAAATCCAAACCGCCTTCTTCAAGGATTTTTCTGCCTTCCGCTTTTTCTTCGTCGGTCAGATAAATCTTCATATCGAGCTTCAGTCTCATTTTTTTCGGATTGAGCGGCAGCACCAGCGAAACCCGGTTGTCGATGGCGGTACAGTTGGCTCTTGATGTCGAGAATTTTTCTTTTTCGACCCGGTCGGTATAGATGTATTTGAAAAACGGTTTGTCGTAACTGATTCTTCTTGAAGCACCCGATTTCAGTGTGATGAAACGACTTTGCAATTTTGCATACGGATCGATCACAATGTCATATCGTTCCTCGCGAATCATATTTGCATAATAATTCAAAACCGAAATTTTTTTCAAATCCTTCTGATTGAAATCGATGATCCGATCGATAAACGGATTGTTTTCAAGCACCGAAAGTGCAGGTTTGTAACAAAAGAAATCAACCCTGATGTCCGGAAAGATCTGTTTCAGATTTTCGGCAATCAGCGAAGAGGCAAGCACATCGCCTATAAATTTATTTTGTATGATCAGCGCCTTTTTCAATGCTTTCGAGTGTTGTTTGGTTTTTTATAATCCGGTTGTTGTACTGTTGTATGTATGCTTCAATTTGTGTTTGTAAATATTTCGGATAATCGGTCAGATTGGTTTTCAGCAAAGGATCTTTTTCAATATCACAAACCCTGACCACCGATTTTCCGTCAAAACAAACATAGTAATTGTCAATTATGAAATGATAAAGTCCTTCGTTAAAATCAGCCACCATCCGGTCATTTGTTTTTTCGGGATGATTTCCAAAACTGAAAATTTTCCCAGAATAATTCAGATAATCAAGCACTTCGGGCATGATGTCAATCTGCTGAATCAGTTTTCCGTTTTCAGAATTGATTTCAGGACGTGACGGATCAATAATCATCAGCGGAATTTTGTAATTGCCCATTGCACTTTTATAATACGGATCGGTTTTGTCATCGCCCGAAGTGTGATCGGGTGTGATAACAAAAACAGTGTTTTGGTACCAGTCCTCTTTTTTTGCGGCTTCAAAAAATTTCTTCAATGAATAATCGGTATATGCAATCGATTCGTGGATGATCCGGTTTCCTTTTGGAAATTTACCTTTGTATTTTTGTGGAACGGTGTACGGATTGTGTGATGAAATTGTAAAAATTGTAGCAAAAAACGGTGATTTAAAAGTTTTGAATTTTCGGTTTGTAAACTGAAGAAATTCTTCATCAAAAATTCCCCAATAACCGTCATAATCACCCGGCCGGTCATACTGTTCCTTGCCGAAATAATCATCAAAATCTGCAATTGCGGCAAATTTGTCAAAATTCTGACTGCCGTTAAATGAACCGTGAAAAAACGAAGTATAATATCCTTTTTGTTTGAGCACTTTAGTCATTCCGTCGATTTCGTTGAACGAATAAGGCGATGAGATATATGAAATTTCCATCAGATACGGAATCGAAGTGATGGTGGACGGAACCGCATCGATCGATTTTCTTCCGTTGGCATAAGCTCTTTTGAAATACAGACTGTTTTGGGTCAGTGAATCCAGGAAAGGCGTCAGTTTTTTTCCGTTAAAATCAAGAAAAAGATTTTCCTCACCCATGCTTTCAATGATGATCAGCACCACATTCTTTTTCTCAAATTCATCATCGTTTTTCAATTCGATCACCGGCTGAAAAATTTCGGCGACTTCATCATCCGAAAAATAATGAAGTTCCTTCAGATTGTCATTTTTTGAAATTGTCTTCAGAATTGAAAATGGCGTATTGAGCACCAGTGCGGTATAATTCGGATTTTTTGTGTACTGAACCGCATGAACGATTTTGAGCGGAACCCTTTGCAATCCTCCTCTTCCGATGATCAGTATGACCGGAATCGAAACCAGAAAAACCAGCCAGGGAATCGGGCTTTTGTAATCGGGTTTTGAATCCTGTTTTGTTTTGAAATTCGGAATCAGTTTCCAAAAAACTATCGCTAACACTACAAATCCGACAACCAGCATCCAATAGTCCTTTGCAAAAGCCGGTATCAGCCGGACCACATCCTGCTGCATACCCGAAGCGGTTATCAATGCAAGTGTACTTCTCCTCGAAGTGAAATTATAATAAGGAACATCAATAAAATTGGTCGCCAGGAAAATCAGATTGACCGAAAAAAACAGGATTTTAAGAATTTTCTGATAAGTCTTTCCGTATTTGAAATTTCCGGGAATCAGATGTGCAATGATGAACACCGAATTGATATAGAAAATCGCTGAAAGATCAAAACGTATTCCGCCGATAAATTCCATCAGACCCGCATTTGAAAATGAGCTGTGATTCCAAAAATAAAAGACCAGTCTGCTGAGCTGATAAAGCGCAAAAATCAGCAGCAGCCTTTTGAGCAGAAGCAATATGACGGATCGGTAGTTGTTCATATCAGACGGCTACATTGTGCGTTCTGAGTGCATCGTTCAATGAGGTTTTTTTGTCGGTGCTTTCTTTTCGCTGACCGATGATCAGTGCGCAGCTCACACTGAATTCGCCCGCCGGAAATTTTTTGGAATAACTGCCCGGAATCACCACCGAACGCGGCGGTACTTCACCTTTCATTTCAACCGGTTCACTGCCGGTCACATCTATGATTTTTGTTGAAGCAGTCAGCACCACATTTGCACCCAGCACTGCCTCGCTGCCGACTCTGACTCCTTCGACCACGATACAGCGCGAACCGATAAATGCATTGTCTTCGATGATGACCGGTGCAGCCTGAAGCGGTTCCAGCACACCGCCGATTCCGACACCACCGCTCAGATGGACATTTTTTCCAATCTGTGCACAGCTGCCGACAGTTGCCCAGGTATCGACCATGGTTCCTTCATCGACATAAGCGCCGATATTCACATAAGACGGCATCATGATCACGCCTTTTGACACATAAGATCCGTAACGCGCGATGGCATGCGGCACGACCCGAACGCCTTTTTCGGCATAATTCTTTTTGAGCGGAATTTTGTCATGAAATTCAAAAATCCCGACTTCGATGGTTTCCATCTGCTGAATCGGAAAATACATCACCACTGCTTTTTTCACCCATTCGTTCACCTGCCATCCGCCGGCAGTGGGTTCTGCGACTCTGAGTTTTCCGTCGTCGAGCAGCCGGATGACTTCTCTGACCGATTTTTGGGTGATTTCATCTGCAAGCAGTTCTCTGTTTTGCCATGCATTTTCAATGACTGATCTAAGTTCTTCCATACCGATGTGTCTGTAATTGCAAAACTACATTATTCTGTCAGAAGTTGGAAATTTTTGGAGACAGGGTTCAATCCTTGAATTAATATCCAAATTAAGCGGATTGATTTAACCGATCTTTCAATCCGTATTTTATGAAAAAGCCGTAATTTTGCAAAAATTTTGAAGGAATGATTTTACCGATTCGGGCTTATGGAGATCCGGTTTTGAGACAGAAGGGAGCTGAGATCGACAAAGATTATAAAAATCTGGACCAGCTGATTAAAAATATGTTTGACACCATGCATGATGCAAACGGTATCGGCCTGGCTGCGCCTCAGATCGGTTTGGCGATCCGTCTGTTTGTAATTGATCTGACTCCGTTTGCGGATGATGAAGATTATGAGGACATCGGAAAAGAGCTTTCAAAATGCAAAAAGGTGTTTATCAATGCCAAAATTACCCAAAGAAAAGGTGATGAACAGAAATTCAATGAAGGCTGTCTGAGCATTCCGGGTATTCGTGAAGATGTGGAAAGACCCGAAACCATCGAAATCGAATATTTTGATGAAAACTGGAATCATCACAAAGAAGAATTTTCGGATATTCGCGCCCGGGTCATCCAGCACGAATATGACCATATTGAAGGCATACTGTTTACCGATTATCTGTCGCCTTTCAAAAAAAGACTTGTACAAAACAAATTAAGAAATATATCAAAAGGCAAAGTGAAAACCGATTATCAGATGAAGTTTCCGCTTTAATTATTAAGTAATAACGAATATGGATTTAACAAAAATTATTTCAATTTCGGGCAAACCCGGACTTTTCAAACTGGTTTCACAGACCAAAGGCGGATTTATCGTTGAAGATTTGGACAAAGGAAAGAAGACTTCGATTTCGGCTCAAAACAATGTGAGCCTGCTCGAAAATGTTGCGATTTACGGCGTGTCTGAAGAATTTCCGCTCAAAGATGTGTTCACAAAAATTTTTGAAAAAGAAAAGGGCGGACCGACCATCAGTCACAAAGAATCGGGGGCGAAACTGAGAGAATACATCGAAGAGGTATTGCCCGAATATGATGAAGACAGAGTGTATGATTCGGATTTGAAAAAACTTTTTCAGTGGTACAATGTCCTTCAGTCAAAAGGCCTGCTGAGCATTGAAGAAGAAAAACCGGATGAAGCACCGGCAGAGGAAAAATAATCCAAACCGATTAAAAATATTTGACAAAAGCGCTTTGCCTTGGTGAAGCGTTTTTTTTAGTTTCAAACCTTCGTTTCCGGTACAGAAGACGGATGCTGAGCCGTATCCGCCGTGGCGGATTTTTTTCTTAATGTCACTTAATAATCCTGAAATTTCTTCAAGTTTCAAAAATCAACCTGAAACCTGTCCTTCGATAAACTAAGGATGACACCTTGAAACAAAACCATCCAAAAAAAAACTTTCCCGGATATGAAAACTCAAACCCGGGAAAGCAGTCATGAAAAAACTCAATCTACTGTTTCACCTCGAACACCAGCTTGTTGTCGCCTTCCTTCTCAGGGAAGCTGTCGATCAGTACCACGCTGTTGTCGTGGATCTTTCCTTTCAATATTTCTTTTGAAAGTTCATTCAGCACATCCTGCTGAACCACTCTTTTCAGCGGTCTCGCACCAAACTGAGGATCATAGCCCTTGTTGGCAAGATATTCCAAAGCTTCGGGTGTAATATCGAGTGTGATATCTCTTTTCGCCAGTTTTTCTGCAAGTTCTTCGATCTGAAGTTTGACAATGCCTTCGATCTGATTGAGCAGCAACGGCTTGAATACGATTGTTTCATCAATTCTGTTCAGAAACTCGGGTCTGAAATGCTGTTTCAATTCCTGAAGCAGCAGTTGTCTGGTTTCATAATAAACCATATCAGGATCCTTGTTTTCCAGATCTTCATAATTTTCCAAAATGGTCTGAGAACCAAAGTTTGAGGTCATAATGATGATTGTATTTTTAAAATTCACCAGTCTGCCTTTGTTGTCAGTCAGTCGGCCGTCATCCAAAACCTGAAGCAGTATGTTGAACACATCGGGATGCGCTTTTTCAACTTCGTCGAGCAGAATCACCGAATAAGGTCTGTGTCTGACTGCCTCGGTCAGCTGACCGCCTTCGTCATAACCCACATAGCCGGGAGGCGCTCCCACCAGACGGCTCACCGAATGTCTTTCCTGATATTCGCTCATATCGATTCGGGTCATCGCATTTTCATCGTCAAATAAAAACTCTGCAAGTGTCTTTGCCAATTCGGTTTTTCCGACACCGGTCGGACCGAGGAACAAAAATGAACCGATCGGTCTTTTTTCGTCGCTCAGACCCGCACGGCTTCTTCTGATGGCATCCGCAACCGCCTGAATCGCTTCATCCTGACCGATCACTCTTTTGTGAAGTTCGTCTTCCAGATTCAGCAGTTTGTCTTTTTCGCTCTGCATCATTTTATTGACCGGTATGCCTGTCCATTTTGAAACCACTTCTGCGATATCTTCAGCATCTACAGCTTCTTTGACCAGTTTGTTTTTGCCTTCTTCAGCCAGCTGGGCTTCCAGTTTTTTCAGTTTGTCTTCTTCCTGTTTCAGCGATTCATATCGGATTCTTGCAACGGTTTCATAATCGCCTGCTCTTTCCGACTGTTCTGCCTGAAGTTTTAATTCTTCAATTTTCTTTTTCGACTGCTGCACCTCGTCTGCTTTTCCTTTTTCTTCGGACCATCTTGCATTCAGTTCTGTCCTTTCGGCCTGAAGATTTGCAAGTTCCTCTTTGAGCAGATTCAGTTTCTTTTCATCGCTTTCTTTTTTGATTGCCTGAATTTCAATTTCTAGCTGAATGATTTTTCTGTCGAGTATATCGAGTTCTTCAGGTTTTGAATTCATTTCCATCCTCAGTTTTGCAGCCGCCTCATCCATCAGGTCGATTGCCTTGTCGGGCAGAAAACGATCTGCAATGTATCGGGTCGAAAGCTGGACCGCAGCAATAATCGCTTCGTCTTTAATCCTGATTTTGTGGTGAACTTCATATTTTTCTTTGATTCCTCTCAATATCGAAATCGCAGATTCTTCGTCCGGTTCAGAAATCAATACCTGCTGAAATCTTCTTTCAAGCGCTTTGTCTTTTTCAAAATATTTCTGGTATTCGCTCAAAGTCGTTGCACCGATTGCTCTCAGTTCACCTCTTGCCAAAGCCGGTTTCAGGATATTTGCTGCATCCATCGCACCTTCACCGCCTCCGCCCGCACCGACCAGAGTATGGATTTCGTCAATGAAAAGAATGATATTTCCGTTTGATTCGGTCACTTCTTTGATCACCGATTTTAGTCTTTCTTCAAATTCACCTTTGTATTTTGCACCTGCGATCAGCGCACCCATGTCGAGTGAAAAAACCTGTTTGTTCAGCAGGTTTTCTGGTACGTCACCGCTGATGATTCTGTGTGCGATTCCTTCTGCAATTGCAGTTTTTCCGACACCCGGTTCACCGATTAGTATCGGGTTGTTTTTTGTTCTTCTCGACAAAATCTGGAGTACCCGTCTGATCTCATCATCACGACCGATCACCGGATCAAGTTTTCCGTCTGCTGCCAGCCGGGTCAGGTTTCTTGCATATTTTTCAAGCGAATTGTAGTTGTCTTCAGCACTTTCTGAAGTTACTCGCTGACCTTTTCTCAACTCATTGATCACCTCAACCGTATTGTTGTAACTCAGACCCTGATCTTTCAGCAGTTGTGATATATTGGATGAATTTTTAAGAATCCCGAGCATCAGATGTTCGAGACTGATAAATTCATCTTTCATTTTTGATGCTTCATCGGTTGCGGTCACCAGAATCTTGTTGGTTTCATTTGAAAGATGATTTCCCGAACCGCCCTGAACTTTTGGAAAACGTGAAATTATGTCAGTCAGCTCGTCTTTGATGCGGTTGACATTTCCACCCTGTTTTTCGATGATGAAACTCAAAACATCCTGTTCGGTTTCGAGCATTCCCTTCAGCAGATGGGCCGGCTCGATTGCCTGATTATCCATTGATACAGCAATCTGCTGTGCCTTTTGGACGGCTTCTCTTGATTTGATTGTATATTGGTTAAAATCCATTTTCTATTTAATTTATCAGTGTATTTGCAAAATTAAATCCGAAACGGTTTTGATGACAATCTGGCAGTGAAATTGAAGTCACAGAAAAGATGTTTCGAATCCTGTTTTTCTTTTATAATATACGATTTCACTACTAACCGACTAATTTTTCAATATTAAGGAGCTATCCGTTGCGGTT
>JACFND010000100.1 GCA_019455045.1 Flavobacteriia bacterium | reverse complement strand
GGAATTTCAATATTGAAAGTCAAAATCAGATTTCCAAACTGTGCTTCCTTTTTATAAACCGGAAATCCTTTTCCTTTCAGTCTCATTTTGGTTCCGTTTACAGTGCCCGGTTTGATGTTGATTTTCGCCTTTCCGTCAAAAGTATCAACCGTAAGTTCACCGCCCAGAACTGCGGTATAAAGATCGAGATCAACGGTTTTGTACAAATCGTCTCCCACTCTTTTGAATTCGGTGTCATTGATGATTTTGAAAACAATAAACAGATCTCCGTCGGGTCCGCCGTTGACACCTTTTCCGCCGTAACCTTTGAGTTTGATTTCCTGTCCGTCCGAAATTCCCGCAGGAACGGTGATCCTCAAATCTTTTCCGTTAAAATTGAATGTTTTTTTGTGGGTCTGCCAGGCATCACGAATATGAATCTGCATTTCGGCCCTGTAGTCTTCGCCTTTGAAACCGCGGCGGCTGCTCCTTCTTCCAAATCCGCCGCCAAACAGAGATTCAAAAAAATCTGAATAATCGGCATCTCCAAAATTCGAAGATTCATAAGTGTATCCACCCTGACCGCCCGATTGCTTCTGAGTCCTTGCTTTTTCATAAGCTTCCGCATGCTGCCAATCCTTTCCGTATTTGTCGTATTTCTTACGGTTTTCGGGATTTCCGAGCACTTCGTTTGCTTCGTTGATCTGTTTGAATTTCTTTTCGGCTTCTTTGTCGTTCGGATTCAAATCGGGATGATATTTTCGGGCAAGCTTTCTGTATGCCTTTTTAATTTCATCCTGAGTCGCCGATTTGTCAACGCCCAATACTTTGTAGTAGTCAATAAATTCCATAGTCGGAACATTATGAATGAACGACTAAAGTTAAGAAAAATCAGAAAGAAAAACTATGACGGTTTTGATGCTTTGTATCTGCTGATTTTATTTCTGATTTCGTCCAATCCCAAATTGTGGATACTTCCCAAATGTGAGGTTTTGAATTCTTTGTGCGGTACATAAGTTCCTTCGTCCACCGAAATTCCGACGATTCTGTATGCATCTCTGAACGAAGTTCCGGTCTGCAAAAGATGGTTGATGTTTTCAACCGTATAGATGCCGTCGTATTTTTGCTGATCCATAAAATCTGATTTGATTTCCAATTGCGGAATTGCAAAAATCAAAATATCCAAAATATCGTTGAACTGGAACATCGGTTCAAAAAGGAATTCTTTCAAAATCTGAAAATCTCTGTGATAACCGCTCGGCAGATTGTTGATCGTCATCGTGATGTCGTTTGGCAGCGCCTGAAGACGATTGCAATGTGCACGGGTCAGTTCAAAAACATCAGGATTTTTTTTGTGCGGCATAATTGAGGAACCTGTGGTCATTTCTTTCGGAAGTTTTACAAATCCCAGATCCTGACTGTTGTACATCACCAGATCATAGGACATTTTTGAAAGCGTAGCAGAAAGCATCGCAATGCCGACTGCAGTTGACTTTTCGGTTTTTCCTCTCAGCATCTGGGCACCGACTGAGCTGACTGCCATTTCAGAAAAGCCCATCTCTTTTGTGGTTTCCTTTCGGTCAATTTTAAAACTGGTTCCGAAACCGGCACCCGAACCCAACGGATTCTGATCTGCAACTTTATAAGCCGCATCCAGAAAATAAAGGTCTGACAATAAATTCTCTGCATAAGCTGAAAACCACATCCCGAAACTGCTTGGCATTGCTGCCTGAAAATGGGTATAACCCGGCATCAGATCGTCTTTGTGTTCGTCAGCTTTGTCAACCAGAATATCTATCAGATTCAAAACTTTGTCACGGGTATCTGACAAATAATCTTTCAAAAACAATTGAATCGCCACCAAAACCTGGTCATTTCTTGAACGTGCGGTATGAATCATTTTTCCGGCATCACCTGTTTTTTCAATCAGTTCGGCTTCGATTTTTGAATGCACATCTTCGTATTCATCATCGATTACAAAATTTCCGACATCGCATCTTTTGATGATTTCATCCAGTGCGGGCTGAAGTTTTGAGTTGTCTTCGGCTGTGATGATCCCGACTTTTGCAAGCATATTTGCCTGTGCTTTGGACGCAATCGCATCGTATTTTGCGATATAGACATCCAATACACGGTCTTTTCCTACTGTAAATTTTTCGATTTTTTCATTGACTGAAAAGCCTTTGTCCCAGATTTTCATTTTGAAAGAATTTTTGTGTGATTGGGACAAAAATAAGCCAATTTCGGCCGGTCTCAAATTGATTTTATCAACAATTATTCGCCTTCGACAATCGCTTCGATCACTTTAAAAACAACATAAGTTGCTTTCTGTGCGTCATAGAGTTCGACATTCGAATAGACCACGTTGAGCCATTTGTCTTTATAACTTCCGTCGATCAGCATTTCTGAACCGGTAAAATCCCATAACCAGAGAAATTTAAGAATCGAACCGTCTCCCGATTCGAGATTGACCACATTGAACTGCTTTTTTTCAAT
>JACFND010000036.1 GCA_019455045.1 Flavobacteriia bacterium | reverse complement strand
ATCGGACGGAGATTCTTTTTTTTGTTCTTCTGAATTATTTTTTAATAATCTTTTTTGTAACGGTGCCTTCATCCGATTTGATGAAAACCATATAAACACCCGAAGGTATGGTGCTCAAACCGATGGTTTCTGTTTTTGAAATATTGTCAAATTTACGGTCATAAACCACCTGACCCATTTCATTGAAAATCTTGATATGTGCATTTCTCAGATTTTTTCCGGTCTGAATGTTCAGGTTTTCAACCACCGGATTCGGATAGACTGAAATCAATCCGTTCAGATCCTGTTCTGCAGTTCCCAATGCAGAATTGACACCCGAAATCACCAATGCAAAATTCTGTTTTCCGTTGACCAGATTACCTTTGTGACTTACAGTCAGTTTGTAGGTCTGTCCGGCTTCGGGCGAATCAATAACCACCTGTTCGGTATTGTCCACTTTGTTGTCTTCCCGGGTTGCAGCTGCCGACGGATTGTCCGGATCGAGTTTCCACGGATAGAAGGTATCGGAACCTTTTGTGATTCTCAAATCCAGATCATTGACCAGCATCGGTGTTCTGTCGTTCAGCGCTCTTTCCGGCAACGGTTGCCCACCCGGATCAAGCCATGAAATTGTTGCTTTGATCGGTTCGCCGCCAACAGCTTTGAATGTCATTGTAAATGATGAGCCGTCGTGAATGATCTGATCTGCAGTATAATATTTTCCGTCTGCATTGACAATGGTCCTGGCAGCTTCCAATGCATTGATCAGACCGTAACCGAATTTGTAATCAGGACCGTCGGTGGTTCCGGTTTCATTGGCTGTGTTGACCAGCAGCGCTTTCATCATGTCGCCTCTCACATTTCCGCCGTCAAATTCATTTTTAACTTCTTCAAGCAAAACTCCAACACCTGCACCTGCGGGTGAAGAGAAAGAAGTTCCGTTCCAGTTGGTGTAAGAAGTATCCGAACCGTATGTTGCAGATCTCACGCCTTCACCGATCGCTGAAACTTCAGGTTTGATTCTTCCGTCGTCAGTTGGTCCCCAGCTGCTGAAAGAAGTGATCTGTACGCTTGAAGGTCCGTCATACCGATTGTCGCCACCCATATTTTTAACTGCAGCCACACTGATGGTGTTTTTGGTGACCGAACCCGAAAATGCAAGACAGTCATAACCGCCCTGAGACATACAGTCGTTGGGCCTGTATACGCCCGAATAAAAAACCCAGTTGTTTGATTCGTCAAATGCATAATGATCCACAGTGCCGCTCGGTCCTTCGTTCCGGTTGTTGCCTGCCGATCTGAAAACCGAGTGTTGGGGTGCATTGAAGATGACATTGTCCAAATCACGGTCGGTGTTGGTATAAAAACCAAAAAGTGCAGATTCTGTTTCTGAAAGATAAGGATAACCGTACCAGTACCACATCGACTGGCTTGAGTTGTAATACCAGCCGGTCAGTGAACCGTACGAATGGTTTGAAACCATATAATCACTGTTTTCAGGCTGGGCCGAATAATAACCGATCTCGGTTATTGTATTTCCATTGGTAAAATTCAGACCTTTCAGTTGTGCCTGAGGCGCCATTCCGATGGCGATGGAGCTGATTCCTTCTGCCATAATCACACCCGCCACACCGGTTGCGTGATCCGAATTGCTGCCTGAAGCTTCCACCTGGGTCACTCTGCCTGTAAATTCCTGATGGGTGGTTCGGATTCTTCCGCCGTCCCATATATAAACCGTATAACCGTTTCCGGTTGCATCAACACCCGGAAGTGATCCGTCGCTCAGAAAATCGACATTCATCGAACGCTGCTGCGGACGGCTGTCGATATGATAATAAACCGGTGTTCCGTTGTCAATCGCCTGAAGCGCAGCGCCTTCACCCATCGGATGATCTGCATATTTGGTCGCTTCAATCGCTTTTGCCTCTTCATATTTCGAATTTGATTCGGCAGCTATTTTCTGCAATTCCTGACGGTTTACAGTTTCCTGTGCATAGGAGACAGTAACCGCCAAAACTGCAACGAGCATGGAGAATTTTTTCATAATTGTTTAATTTAAATCTTTTGGATATCAAATATAGAAACTTTTGCGGTAAACTGACCATAGTTGATGGTCACCTTTTTGCCTTCAATCTTTTCGATGGTGCCGATGCTGTTTGAATCTTTTAATTTCACACGGTCGCCTGTTTTCAGACTTTTGATTTCGGTTTCTATCTGCTTTTCTTTCTTTTCTTCAATCTTTTGCTGCTTTTCTTTAATCGTCCTCTGATTTTTCTTCAGTTCTTTTTTGACTTCTTTCTGAACGATTTTTTCCTTCTTTTTTTCGATGGTATTGATTTCGGTCTTTTTTGAATTCTCAATTTCAACCCATTTCAGAAAATTTGCAATCAGTTTTTTCTTGTTTTTTGATTTCAGATAATCATCTGCCCATTCATTCATTTTCCGCCCGGTCTGCAGCGTTTTGAGCTCATTGTCATACAGATGCTGAAAATCAACCAGTTTCTCGCTGATCTTTTCCTGGGTGTTTTCAAGTTCTTTGTTTTGTTCCGCAGAAGTCTGTTTCAGTTCTTCAACTTCATCTCTTGTTTTTTGAATTTCAAATTTCTCCTGCTGAAGTTTTACAATCGTCTTGTCCAGTCTGACTTTATCCTTTTCTACCTTCTTTTTTGCCCGATTGATCAGCCGAAAAGGAATTTTGTTTTTTTCTGCCACTTCAAATGTAAACGAACTGCCCGACTGGCCGATCTCCAGCCGATAGAGCGGATTGAGATTTTGTTTGTCAAACAGCATGCTCGCATTGATCGCAGCCGGAAGTTTCTCAGCTGCAATTTTGATATTGGTATAATGGGTGGTAAAAACACCAAAAGATTTTCTCTCGTAAAATTCTTCAAAAAACACTTCAGCCAAAGCACCGCCAAGCTCGGGATCCGAACCGGTACCGAATTCATCAATCAGCAAAAGCGAGTTTTCATCCACATATCTGATAAAATATGCCATCTGTTTCAAACGGTAACTGTACGTGCTCAACTGGTTCTCAATCGATTGGTTGTCCCCGATATCAGTGAAGATTCGGTCAAAAAATCCGATTTTTGATTTTGGATTGACCGGAATCAGTATGCCGCTTTGGATCATCAGCTGATTCAGACCGATGGTTTTCAGTGTGATACTTTTTCCGCCCGCGTTGGGTCCCGAAATGATGATGATTCTTTGATTTTCATCCATTCTGAAAGTCTGCGGCCAGGTTTTCAGCTTTTTTTCTTTGTTTGAGAGATAGAGAAGCGGGTGGTAGGCTTCTTTGTAATCGAGTATTTTTTTGTCGCTCAATTCGGGCAGACAACCGTTGATTTCGATTGCAAACATTGCTTTTGACCGGGTGAAATCCAAATATTCAAGCAATTGCTCATAATCTTCAAGCGTGTTCCTGTGAACAGAAATCACTGCAGTCAGCGCTTTCAGGATTTTGATGATTTCCTTTGATTCTTCTTCTTTCAGTTCGTCGAGTTCACGATTGGGACGCTGAATGCTTTCGGGTTCTATAAATGAGATCGATCCGGTTTTTGAAGTTCCGAGAAATCTTCCTTTGACTCTTTTTCTGACAGCTGAATTTACAGCCAAGACACGACGGTCATCAACGATTGATTCTTTGATGTCGTCAAGAAATTCAAGATTGTGACTGATTGCTTTTTTGAACAGTTCAGAAATTCGTCCCGAGATATGTTTGATTTTCTTTCTGATTTCAAGCAGTTCGGGACTTGCATTGTCTTTGATTTCACCGTGACGGTTAAATACTTTGTCGATCTCGTCAACGATTTCTTTCTGATAAACGATTTCAGAAACCAGCGAATTCAGTTCCGGGAAATATTCTTCAAATTTTTTAAAGAATTTGGTGATTTCTTTGATTTGAAGCGCATTTGATTTGATCTGAAAGAAATTTTCAACATCCAGATAATAATTCTCGATTTCAAGTTTTGGCAGAAATTCGCTCATATAATAAAACTCAGAAAACGGAATCTGATTTTCGGACTGAAAACCCGACAGATATTCGTTGACGGTTTTCAAATCCTGAATCAGATAGGCAGGATTGTCGTACGGCGTCAGTTTGAGAATCCGTTCGACAGTGCCTTCGTTAAAAGCAAATTCTGAAATCTTTTCGAGAATTTTCGAAAATTCAAGATCCTTTAGTGTCTGTTGTGAAACCTGCATTGGTGCAAAATTAATTTATATTTGTGAATTCAGATTTTATTTTATGGATGTAAAGATTGAAGATTCCTGGAAAACGGTTTTAAAGGATGAATTTGAGAAGCCTTATTTTAAAAATCTTACTGATTTTGTAAAATCGGAATACAGCAGTCATACGATTTTTCCGCCGGGCAGACAGATTTTTTCAGCTTTTGAACATACACCTTTTGACCGGGTTAAGGTCGTGATTATCGGTCAGGATCCTTATCACGGCAGAGGACAGGCAAACGGTCTTTGCTTTTCGGTTTCGGACGGAATTCCATTTCCGCCGAGTCTTCAGAATATTTTCAAAGAATTAAAAGACGATTTGAATATTGAAATTCCAAAATCAGGAAATCTTGAAAGATGGGCAGATCAGGGTGTGCTGCTGCTCAATGCCACACTGACTGTTCGCGAATCAAATGCCGGTTCTCATCAGAACAAAGGCTGGGAACAGTTTACGGATGCGGTGATTCAGAAACTTTCGACCGAAAAGAAAAATCTGGTTTTTATTCTTTGGGGGTCTTATGCACAAAAGAAAGGTGCGATGATCGATCCATCAAAACATTTCATCATCAAATCTGCACATCCATCGCCATTGTCGTCCTACAGAGGATTTTTTGGCAGCAAACCATTTTCAAAAACCAATCAGTTTCTTAAATCAATCGGAAAAGAAGAAATAAAGTGGTGACAAATGTCGTTAAATTAATGAAAAATGACTAAATTTGGAGAAATGATTATGAGATGGAAGAAAGAATCAACATCGTAGAAGAAGCAGCCGTTGAACTCCAAAAGACCGGTCTGCTTTCTGCCTACCGCAGAGACAAGCTGATGAAACTGGTCAGAACCGGCATCAGTTATCCTGCATTTCAAAAAGTACTTGATGATTTTTCATTTACAATTGAAGAATGGTCAACTTTTCTTCATTTGTCAGAACGCACTTTGCAGCGTTACAAAAAGAACGACACTTCATTTGATTCGCTTCAGTCAGAAAGAATCCTTCAGATCACTTTGTTTTATCAGAGAGGCATTGACGTTTTTGGCGATCGTGACAACTTTGACACCTGGCTCAACACGGTGAGCATTGCATTGGGCAACATCAAACCCAAAGAACTTCTCGACAACTCATTCGGGATTTCACTTCTTGACGAAGAACTCACCCGGATCGAACACGGTGTTCTGGCATGATTGTGTACAGACTGAGCCGCAAACGATACGCTGAAGACCTTTCGGGCCGGGGAGCCGAACTTGCAGGCGGAAGATGGAATTCAAAAGGCACTGCGCTGGTTTATACCGGACAGAATATTTCTTTGTGTATGGTGGAAGTGGCTGTGCATCTGCCATTGGGCATCGTTCCAAAAGATTATGAATTGATTTCGATTGAAATTCCGGATGATGAAATTCAGGAACTGGAGACTTATAAATTTGACTGGCAGTCTGCACTGACATTAAGCATTACAAAAGAGTTGGGTGACGAATTTGCAAAAAAGTCGGAAAAACTGGTTTTGAAAGTTCCTTCGGCAGTAGTTCAGGGTGAATTCAATTATCTGATCAATCCGAAACATCCGAAAATCAAAAAAGTAAAGATTAAAAAGATTGAAGCTTTTGGATTTGACGATCGTTTATTCCTCCGTTAACTGATTTATCTGTATTTTTGGATTCCAAATTTTTAAAACAATTATTTTATGAAATCTTTTATTCCATACGATTCGGATTCTGATTTTTCAATTTACAATATTCCTTTTGGAGTGGCTGTTTTTGAGGATGACACCATCGGCTGTGTGAGCCGGATAGGTGACACGGTCATCGATCTGACGGTGCTTTTTGAAAACGGATATTTTAATCAGTTCGAATTGGAAGAAAATATATTCAATGCTTTTACGCTGAATGAATTTATAGAACTCGGCAAATCGGTTACCGTTCCGATGAGAGAACATCTGCAGTCGCTGCTGACAGAAGGCTCAGAACTTTCAAAAGACGAAGAAACCCAAAAAGAGGCGTTTCATCACATCAGCAAAGTTTCAATGCAGATGCCGGTTCATGTTCCGAATTATACCGATTTTTATTCGAGCATCGAGCATGCCACCAATGTCGGCAAGATGTTCAGAGATCCGAACAATGCGCTTTTACCCAACTGGAGACATATACCGGTCGGCTATCACGGACGCGCGTCTTCGATTGTAATTTCGGGCACACCGATTTATCGTCCGATCGGACAAAGCAAACCAAAAGATTCTGTTACGCCTGAATTCGGACCGAGCAAAAGAATGGATTTTGAATTGGAAGTAGCATTTATCACCAATTCATTTACGGTGATGGGCGAGCGTGTTCCGGTTGATCAGGCGGAAGATCATATTTTTGGTCTGGTGCTGTTCAATGATTGGAGTGCCAGAGATATTCAAAGCTGGGAATATGTTCCGCTGGGACCGTTTTTGGGCAAGAATTTCGGTTCTTCAATTTCGCCCTGGGTGGTGACTTTGGAAGCATTGGATCCGTTCAGAACTGAAGGGCCCGAACAGGATCCGCCGGTTTTCCCATATTTGAATTTTAACGGAAAAAAGAATTTTGATGTGAATCTTCAGGTTTATCTTCAGCCCGAGAATGGTGAAGAGAATCTGATCTGTAATTCAAATTTCAAATATATGTATTGGAATATGGCGCAACAGCTGGCACATCATACCGTAAACGGATGCAATCTGGAAGTGGGTGATATGTATGCAAGCGGCACCATCAGCGGAAAATCCGAAGATTCTTTCGGTTCGATGCTTGAATTGAGCTGGAGCGGAACCAAACCGCTGAAATTAAAAGACGGTTCCGAAAGAAAATTTATTGAAGACAACGACACCGTCATCATGCGCGGATGGGCTGAAAGAGAAGGGAAGAGAGTCGGTTTTGGTGAAGTGACCGGAAAACTGCTTCCGGCGAAATTTTAATTTTTTGAAATTTTTTGTAACCAATTCTCAAAGTGCCTACTCTAATTGAACAAAGATCAAAACTTTTAAAAAAAATATAAAAATGAATCTGATTGAAGAATTAAAACACGATTTGACCAACGAATACAATATCACAAAAAAGTTTCTGAAACATTATCCGTCTGACAAAAATGACTGGCAGCCGCATCAGAAAAGTATGAATATGCAGAATCTGACCAATCATATTGTTGATCTGTTTGGCTGGCCTGCAGCGGTTTTCGGATCTGATCATCTTGATTTTGCAAAGATGCCGAAAGAGGATAAGAAACCTGCCACCGAACAGGAATTGGAATCAAAACTGGACGGTTTGTACAACAGAAGCATGGAAGCGCTGAATCATGCAAATGCAGACGATTTGGATAAAAAATGGCAGATGAGACATGGTGAAACAGTCATCAATGAAATGACAAAATTTCAGGCATTTAATCTGAATACCAGACATATCGGACATCACAGAGCACAGTTGGGTGTATATTACCGGCTGAACGATATTCCGGTTCCCGGAACCATCGGTCCGTCGGCAGATGAGGGATAGATTTTTTTTATATTTTAGTTTGAAGCACTTCGGAAGAAGTGCTTTTTTTGTTAAAATATTTTGAGATTAAAAATTTAATTCTACATTTGTAGAACAAATTCTAAACAGTTAGAAATGGAATTGTCAAAAAAAGAAGAAGAATTGATGGAGATCATCTGGCGGCTTGAACATTCGTTTATGAAAGATATTTTGGATGAATATCCGGAACCAAAACCGGCCGCCACTACGATTGCAACTTTATTGAAACGACTGCAGGATAAGAAATTTATTGATTTTGAAGTGTTTGGAAATTCGAGAAGATATTTTGCAAAGGTGAAAAAGGACAAATATTTTTCAAAACAGCTGAAAGGACTGATTGAAAACTTTTTCAACAATTCTGCGATTCAGTTTGCTTCATTTTTTACTTCATCGACCAATTTGACCAAAAAGGAATTGGAAGATTTGAAAAAACTTGTGGATAAAGAAATTCAAAAAAAGGATTAACAATGGAAACGATTGTCAGCATAATTTTGTGTTCGGGTCTGTTTTTGATTTTTTACAGACTGTTTCTTCAGAATGAAAAAATGTTTGTTTTTAACCGGATATTTCTGATTTCGGCTCTGATTCTTTCTGTTGCAATTCCGTTTATGAAGATCCAGAAAATTAAACCAATTGAAAATCAAATCAGTCGTATTTATCAGCTGAAAACAATTCAAAAACCGCAACAGACAACAGCAGTGGTTCAAAATACCATTCCGATTCAGAATTCTGTGCATTCGGTCAGTCAGAATCAAACTGAAAAGACAATTGATATTCAATCCATTATTCAGGCTATTTATTTTTCAATTGCATTATTGCTGATGATTCGTTTTCTGAATAATTTGAATTTACTTTTCAAAAAAATCAGGACAGCCAAAAAATTAAAAAAGAACGGATATACAATTGTATTGATCGGAAGGGGCAGCATCCCGTTCAGTTTTTTGAACTATATGTTTGTTGCCGAAGATGAATTTGAAAATGATTTTCTTTCGTCACCCGTTTTTGGTCACGAACTGACACACATCAGACAAAAACACAGTCTGGATGTGATCCTGGTTGAAATTCTGAAAATTATATTTTGGTTCAATCCGTTTATTTGGTCATACAAAAAACAAATACAGCTCAATCATGAATTTCTTGCGGACAGTGAAGTCAATCGATTAAACTATGATTCAATTGATTACAAGCTCCTGCTGATTGAAAGTGCAGCCGGCCGGCCAAATGTTTTGAGCAGTTCATTCAGTTATCTATCAACAAAAAAAAGAATCATTATGATGTCAAAAAACACAACAAAAACAAGACAGCGAATCCTTCAGTCATTGAGCATTCCTCTTTTTATTTCGGGCATGCTGATATTCAGCCAGACGGCTCAGGCACAGCAGAAAGACCCGGTGGAAGGCGTTTCAAAAAAGGAAATGAGACAATTTAACCGTGCTGCCAAGAAAGTCAATAAGGAAGTTATGAAGACTTCGGAAAAAATCAATTCAAAACAAAAAGAAGTCGATCAGATGAATTCGATTTATCAAAAAATGAATGATGAACAGAAATCGGCAGCCAAACTGATTTATCCGGCGGCACCCGATCAGCCGAAAGTTCCAACGCCGCCGACACCACCAACACCGCCGTCGGTTCCGACTGTAAAATTTGATCAGAAAACAGCCGATTTCAAAGAAGCAATTTTGGAACAGGCAGAAATATATTTCCAAAATGCGCAGCCGTTTTATGACAAGGCGATGGTGTATTATGATCAGGCGATGCCGTTTTATGACAAAGCACAGGAATATTATGAGGCGGCACAGCGGATTTATGCTTCAGCCAATAAGTTCAGAACTGATTTTGAGAAATTTAGATTGGAAGGGAAAACCAAAGAATTTGAATCTGCAAAGTCGGAATTTGAGAATCAAATGAAGCTTTACGGTTTCGAAATGAATAAATACAAATTGGAAATGGAAAAATACGGTCAGGAAATGTCAAAATATGGCAATGAAATGATGAAATATTCTGATTGGATGAAAAAATACGGGATTGAAATGGGCAAATACGGTAATTTTTTTGAGTGAAAAACATTAGCCGAAAAATAACTCATACTGAAAAAAGCTTGTTTTTGGGAAACTGAAAATGAGCTTTTTTTATTTGGATTATTTAAGAATTAGTTAAAAATTAGAATCCTAACTCAGCCAATCCGGCTCCATTCGATCTTTTCTTTGTGGTATTCTGCAAAATGCTGTTTGATTTTCTGATTTTCCGGTTTTGACAGTTCGGGATCGTCTTTCAGCAGTTCTTCTGCGATATATCTTGCAGTGGTCATCATCTTTTGATCTTTGACCAGACTTGCGATTTTAAAATTTAGAATTCCGCTTTGCTGAGTTCCCATGATATCGCCCGGACCGCGCAGCTGCATATCGACTTCAGCGATTTCGAAACCGTCGTTGGTACGGCACATGGTCGAAATTCGGGTAAAAGCATCTTCGGTCAGATTGTCTTTTGTCATCAGCACACAAAAACTCTGTTCGGCTCCTCTGCCCACACGTCCGCGCAGCTGATGCAATTGTGACAAACCGAATTTTTCTGCACTTTCAATCACCATAACCGATGCATTCGGCACATTGACACCGACTTCGATTACTGTGGTTGCCACCAGAATCTGGGTTTCGCCTTTTGCAAAACGCTGCATCTCAAAATCCTTGTCTTCGGTTTTCATTCTGCCGTGAACAATGCTGACCGCATAATCGGGCAGGGGAAAAGCGCGCGTGATGCTGTCGTAGCCGTCCATCAGATCTTTGTAATCCATTTTTTCGGATTCCTCAATCAGCGGATAAACGATATAGATTTGTCTTCCTTTTTTGATTTCGGTTTTTATAAATCCAAACAAACCGAGTCTGTCTTTGTCTTTTCGGTGAACGGTCATAATCGGTTTTCGTCCCGCCGGCAGTTCATCAATGACTGAAATATCCAAATCTCCGTACAGACTCATGGCAAGCGTCCTCGGAATCGGGGTGGCGGTCATCACCAGTGTATGCGGCGGGAATTTCCCTTTTCTGATAAATTTTGCTCTTTGTGCCACACCGAATTTGTGCTGTTCATCGATGATTGCAAATCCCAGATTTTTAAATCTGACATGATCTTCAATCAATGCGTGGGTTCCAACCAATATATGGATTTCGCCTGAAGTCAGTTTTTCATCCAATATCTTTCTGTCCTTTGTTTTGGTCGAACCGGTGAGCAGCCCGATTTTGATATCCATTTCGGACAGATAATTTTTCATTGATTCAAAATGCTGTTGCGCCAGGATTTCGGTCGGCGCCATAAATGCAGTCTGAAAACCGTTGTCGGCAGCAATCAAAGCCGAAAGTAGCGCGACCATTGTTTTTCCGCTGCCCACATCACCCTGCAGCAGACGGTTCATCTGGACGGGACGGCCCATATCGGTTCTGATTTCTTTGACCACTCTTTTTTGTGCATCGGTCAGTTCAAACGGAAGATGGTTTTCATAAAATTCATTGAAATATTTGCCGACCACCGAAAATTCATTGCTTTTGTATTTTCGCTGATGATTGATTTTTTTGATCAAAAGACCCAATTGAAGAAAAAAGAATTCTTCAAATTTCAGCCGGTCTTCTGCTTTTTTAAGTTCTTCGGTACTTTTTGGAAAATGAATCTGTCTGAAAGTAGTCAGCCGATCTGAAAAATTAAATTTCAGAATGATGTCATCAGAAAGATTTTCTTCAATTTCTTTGATTTCCGACAGCAGCTGCATCTGCATTTTCTGCCAGACCCGGTTGCTGACACCTTTTTTGGTCAGTTTTTCGGTACTCGAATAAACCGGATACAAACCCTGAGGTGCTGATTTCTGATTTTCAAGTGTTTCAATTTCGGGATGAATTATACTGAATGTCCGGTTGAATTCATTTGGTTTTCCGTAGGCGACAATTGGAATATTGATCATTTTTTCAAAATTCTCCTTCATCCATTTGGTGTATTTGAACCAGACGAGTTCCATCTGACCGGTTTCATCCGCAAAACGTGCTACCAGTCTTTTGCCACGACTCTGACCGATTTCACTCAGTCCGGTGATTTTTCCGATGATCTGAATTTCGGCCGAAGCCAAAGTGATTTCATTGATTTTGTAATATTTGGATCGATCGACATATCTGAACGGAAAATGAGTCAGCAGATCCTCATAATGATAAATCCCCAATTCGGATTGCAACAGCGAAACCCTTTCTGGGCCTACGCCTTTCAGATAATCAATCGGGGTTTTTAGAAATTTGGACACTTTAAAACTGATTTTTTGACTCTAATCAATCACTAAAACACATCCGGATCATCTTCTGACCAGGCATTTCCGCCTTTGTACGGCCTGATAATCAGTCTCACGCTTTTGTTGTAAGTGAAATACTGTGTCACCCAATTGGTCAGTGCAATCATTTTGTTTCTGAAACCGATCAGCGAAAACAGATGGACAAACATCCATACAAACCAGGCGAACCAGCCCGAAAATTTCCAATGCGGCAGATCGACCACCGCTTTGTCTCGGCCGATTGTCGCCATCGAACCTTTGTCTTTGTATTTGAAAGGTTTTGGCGCTTTTCCGTCTTTGATTGCAATCAGATTTTTTGCCAACAGTTTTCCCTGCTGAATTGCAACCTGAGCAACCATCGGATCTCCCTTCGGATTGTCAGGTGTGATCATCAGAGAAACATCGCCCACCGCAAAAACATCTTCAAATCCTTTCACTCTGTTGAATTCATCCACCGTATAACGGCCGCCCACAATGACTCCCTCACCTTCAATTCCGGGAATCAGCGCACCTTTTACACCGGCAGTCCAAATCATGGTCGAAGTTTCAAAAGAACGGTCATTGGTGGTGATGATTTTTCCGTCATAATCCTTCACCAGCGTATTGAACCAAACCTGAACACCCAATTTTTCGAGATATTTTGCTGCTTTGTCGGATGCATTTTTTGACATGGACGGAAGCAGCCGGTCAGTGCCCTGAATCAGATGTACATTCATCCTGCGGATATCCAGATCGGGATAATCGTTTGGCAGAACATGTTTTTTCAATTCTCCAAAAGCACCCGCCAGTTCAACACCGGTAGGTCCGCCGCCGACAATCACAAAATTCATCAGTCGTTGTCTTTCATCCAGATTGTTTGTCAGCAGTGAAGCCTCCAGACTTTGGAGCACCAGACTTCTCAAATCAAGCGCTTCGGGAATGGTTTTCATCGGCATCGCATATTTTCTGATGTTTTCATTGCCGTAATAATTGGTTTCTGAACCGGTTGCGATGATCAGATAATCATAAAAGATATTTCCGATCGGTGTTTTGATGATTTTGCCCTTTGTATCGATTTCTTTGACATCTGCAATTCTGAAATAGAAATTTTCTTTTTTGGTGAAAATCTGACGAATGGCGTGTGCAATCGAATCCGGCTCCAGTCCGGCAGTTGCCACCTGATAGAGCAGCGGCTGAAAAGTATGATAATTGTGTTTGTCGAGCATAACGATCTGAAAATCTTTGCCCGACAGTTTTTTTGCGATATTCAAACCTGCAAATCCCCCGCCGATGATGACCACTCTTTTGAGATTGATCTCGGGTATGTTCATCGCAGGATTTTTCAAATCCGATATTATTGTTTTTGGCATCATTGTTTTATTTTGTAAACCCTTGTCAAATCAAGCAGTTTGACCGGGCTCATATTAAAATTCTTTACATTCTTTCTCAGAAAGATACTGGTCTGATCGTAGAACAAAGGTACGATTGGTGCGCTTTCCATCATCAGCTGATCCATTTCAGCGTAAACTGTCTCACGTTTCTTTTCATCCGTAATTCTGAATGCGCTCAAATACAATTCGTCAAATTCTGCATTGTGATAATGCGAATAATTTGGGCCTTCGGGTGCAAAGTTTTTGCTGTAATAGAGAGAAAGAAAGTTTTCCGCATCCGGATAATCCGCGCCCCAGTTTGCTCTGAAAAATGAAAATTTGCCGGTAGCTTTTCCGTCTCTCATCGTCGGGCCGGGCACCACGTTGATCGCAATATTCAAACCAATCTTTGCCAATTGAGACTGAATATATTCACTGATATCCGCATATTCCTGAACCGTTGTCAGCTGGATTTCAGGCAGATTCCCGAATTCTTTTCGATAGTCTGAAATCAGCTCTGTTGCGAGTTCGGGTTTGTATGCATAACCCGCATCGGTATTGTAACCCGGAAGACCTTTTGGAATAAATCCGCCGTCTGCCACATTGGCAACACCGTTCATCATATATTTGACCATCTTCTGTTTGTCGATCCCGTAATTGATTGCTTTTCTCAATCTGAGATCGATCGGCTGTGCATCATCGAGATAAAAACAGAGATAAACAGTACTCAGATAATCATATTTGTGAAGATCGAGTATTTCTTCATATTTTGGATTCAATTCGCCTGCAGGCGTCAAAATTTCATTTTTATAGGAAGGATCCAAATCTGCCATCATATCCACATTTCCCTGAATCAGTTCAAGAAATTCGCTGTATTTTTCGGGCAGAAAAGTCATTGCGACCGCTTCGAGATAAGGAAGCGATTCGCCTTTTTCGTCTTTTTCAAAATAAATCGGATTTTTTCTCAAAACCAGTTTGATATTGTCTTCCCAAAGCTGAAAACGAAAAGGACCGGTTCCGACCGGATGTTTTCTGAAAGCATCCTGACCATCTTTGAACAGTTCTTTTGGAACCACAGAACAGTATTTCATGCTGAGCAGACCCAAAAAAGGAGGGAAGGCATCTTTGAGATTCATCTGAAAAACGGTATCGTTCAGCGCTTTGAAATTTTCAACATTGTTCATCACCCAGCTGCCCGAACCGCCGACCGAAGGATCGATCAGTCTTTGAAAACTGAATTCAAAATCATGTGCATTTACCGTTCGGGTGGAATCTTTTCCAAAAGCAGCATTTTTATGAAAAAAGACATCCTGTCTCAGTGTGAAAGTATAAGTTTTCCCGTCTTCTGAAATTTCCCAGCTTTTTGATATATCTGGAATGATTTCGAGCCGGTCATTCAGTTTGACCAGACCGTTGTACATCAGATTGCAAACCCAGTTGTTTGCCTGAGTTCTTGCAAAAACCGGATCGAGTGAAGAGATATTGTCATAACGGTTCAGCCGGAAGACCTTTGAGTCATCGACCTCTGTTTTTTGTGAACAGCCGATACAGAAAAGGCTGATTAACAGTGCGCTGATAAGATAAAGCCGATTTTGCTTCATTTTGCTAATATACTTTTTATTCAGCGATTTTAAAAGAGGAGTGAGGTTCTGAATTCGAGAGAAATCAATTGTCCAAAATCATTTTGAGCCGAGTTTAAACTTTGTAAATTGCGGTCGTGAATATTTATGATCTAATAATTGTCGGCGGCGGACCGATCGGGATGGCCTGCGCCATAGAAGCAAAGAAAAAAAATCTTAATTATCTGGTGATTGAGAAAGGTTCACTGGTCAACAGTCTTTACAATTATCCGCTGTATATGACTTTCTTTTCGACTTCAGAAAAACTTGAAATCGGAAATCTGCCATTTGTGAATACTTCATTCAAACCCGGAAGAAAGGAAGCGCTTGAATATTACAGACGGGTTTATCAGCATTATGAGCTGAATATCAACTTTTACGAAAGAGTTTTTAGTATTAATTCCGAAGATGAATTAAGAACTGTAATCAGCAGTAAGACAGAATACAAAACAAAGAATGTGATCATTGCAACCGGATTTTATGATCTGCCGATGCTGCTGAATATTCCGGGTGAAAATCTTTCAAAAGTAACCCATTATTTCAAAGAAGCGCATCCGTACACCGGAAAGAAAATTGTGGTTGTGGGTGCGAGCAATTCATCGGTTGATGTCGCATTGGAATGCTGGCGAAAAGGAGCTTCTGAAGTGAGTATGGTGATTCGCGGAGGAGAAATCAGCGATCATGTCAAATACTGGATCAAACCCGATATTGAAAATAGAATTGAGGAAGGAAGCATCAAAGCCTATTTTCATTCAAATCTGAAGGAAATCAAAGAAAAGTCGGTGGTGATTGAAACCGCTGACGGAACGATAGAAATCGAAAATGATTTTGTGCTGGCAATGACCGGTTATCGTCCCGATATTGAATTTCTGAGTTCTGTTGGAATTGAATTTTCAAATGACGGAAAATTTATTCCGGTTTTCAATCCCGAAACCATGGAAACCAATGTTGAGGGTGTTTATTTGGCAGGTGTGGTCTGCGGCGGATTGGAGACCCACAACTGGATCATTGAAAATTCGAGAGTGCATGCTGAGATGATTTTGGAGGATATTTCAAATTCTAAATAGTATAATGTGGATTTGCATAAAGTAGAAAACTTAGACAATTTAAAAATATCATTAAATTTTCCTATTGGAAACTTTTTCTTTCGAATCTCTACCGAAGAATTGAGATTAAATGAAATAGATATTGAAATTTTTAATGTTATAACAAAAGGACACATATTCCTACTAAAATATGTTGGCAATGAGACCTTTCAATTTATTCACTCGTCAGAGAGTTCAGGAACCTGGATTTCAGAAGTAAGGGCAAATGAATTAAGTCTATCAAAAGAAATTTCTTTTGGTTTAATATGGGCAAATAATAAATGCTCGTTATTTGTTGAACTAGATAGAAAAAAGGATAAATCTTTTTTTTCTGAGGGAACAAAACAAAAATTTCATTATAGAATATTTAAAAATGGAATTTTAAAAATAGGTGATGATAATATTAAGGTTGATGAGGTTAGAATTAATTATGGGGGGGAGATCCTTGAGCCGAACGCCAAAGAAAGTTGGGAAAATATAAAAGAGGCAGTTGAAATTCTCGTTGATGGATTTGAAAAAAGAAATTTTCAGCATGAAATTATACAATCTAATATAACATTAACAACAATAATTACAGGCTTTGAGCAATATAATAAAAAACGCCCCATAGAACTCTATAATGAGGGGATAAACTGTGATTTGCAAAAATTAAGAAAAAGGATTCTATCAAAAAATGAAAACGAATTATTAGAAAAAGAACTTATTTCATTTGAAGATCAAAACGATAAAGATGATTTGATTTTTAAATTTTTATTAAAGAGGATTAATTTTCAAAACTTCAAAGATTGTAATGATTTTTTTAAGTTTGGATTTAATATCTCTTTTTATGAAATTAAAATCCCTCAAAATACTATAGAAGAAATCCGAAAAATAATTGAATATAGGCATAGAATTGTTCATGTTTCACCTTTGCTTACAATTTTGAATTTTGATGAACCAGGAAAACGCCCAATTTTTAATTCAATTAACTTTGTAAAAGAATCTTTAAACAAGATGGATTGCTTAATTCAAGCCATTCACGAGCAAACTCTTACAAAGGGCAATGATTAATTATTTTATCAGTCCAATCTCTCTCAATCTTTGCGTCAAAAACTCACCCGCAGTGATGTCTTCAAACTGTTTCGGATGTTGATCATCCACACAATTTTCAAGCACATTCAGCTTCATTTCGCTGACCGGATGCATAAAGAAAGGAATCGAATATCTCGGTTTGTCCCATTCTTCGCGTGGCGGATTTATCACCCGGTGAATCGTCGATTTCAGTTTGTTGTTGGTATGTCTCGAAAGCATATCGCCCACATTGATCACCAGTTCGTCGGGCTGTGGGAGCGCATCCACCCAAACGCCGTCTTTTCTCAAAACCTGAAGACCGCCGGCTGAAGCACCCATCAGCAGCGTGATCAGATTGATGTCGCCATGCGCACCCGCGCGAACCGCACCTTTTGGTTCTTCTTTGATCGGCGGATAATGGATCGGTCTCAAAATTGAATTTCCGTTTTTCACCTTGTCGTCAAAATAAAATTCATCCAGACCGAGATAGATCGCGAGTGCACGAAGCACATAGATTCCGGTCTTTTCAAGCTGCTGATAAGCTTCCTTTCCGGCTGTATTGAATTCGGGAACTTCACTGACTTCAACATTTTCGGGATAATTGTATTTCTGTTTCTCAGATTCGTCAACATACTGGCCAAAATGCCAGAATTCTTTCAGATCGCCTTCTTTTTTGTCTTTTGCATGTTCTTTTCCGAATGAGGTGTAACCGCGCTGCCCGCCGATGCCTTCAATCTCATATTTCTCTTTGGTTTCGACCGGAAGTGAAAAGAATTCTTTGACGCTTTTGTACAAATCGCTGACCAGGCAGTCAGACAGAAAATGTCCTTTGAGCGCGACAAATCCGATGTCTTCATAAGCACGGCCGATTTCGTTTACAAATTTTTGTTTTCTGATCGGATCATCTGAAAGAAAATCGTTCAGATCAACCGACGGAATTCCGTTTTGTTTCATTTTTTTAATTGAATTATTATTGGTTAAATGCAAATTGATTTGATGTCAAATCCCAACAAAGTTACAAATAATTTTTACCGGCAGTTTTGATTCATCCAACAAAACAGTTAAAACAAAAGCTTTGAGCGCGATTGAAGAATTTGTTTTTAAATTGCAGACTGAAATCAGAATTCCGGATGAATTTAAAATTAAAAAACAAACCGCTGACCCGATCGATCCTGGTCTTTGCAATGATTGTGCTGATTGTCAGACTGATTGGCATTACATCTTTTCCTGACAAAGTTTTTCCGGGAATACAGCTGTTCTTTTCAAAAATTCTGTACGGCTTCAGTTCACGATTTTCATTTTCGATCGGAGATTTGTTTTATACACTGCTGATTCTTTTGGCTGTGTTTTTCGTGATTCTGATGATTTTCAGACTGATCAAAAAGCAATATCTGAAATTCAGAAAAACACTGGCAACCGTGTTTTATATGCTATCCGGATTCTATCTGACGCTGTATGTTTTTTGGGGATTCAATTATTACCGGACTCCGATCAAAGACAGTTACAATGTGGAACTCGATACGGTGGATGAACTGAAACGGCTGGCTGAATTTTATTATTCAAAAGCAATGATTTATCGGACGCTTGTGAATGAAAACGAAAGGGGAGTGTTTGAAGCCAAAATTACAGCATCCGAATTGGAAGCAGAGATTCTGAAATCAAAAGAACTGCTGGCTGCATATCCCGAAATGAGATTCAGCGGTTATCCGAAACCGAATTTGAAAAAATCGACTTACAGCAAAATGTCAAGCTATCTCGGAATTTCGGGTTATTACAATCCGTTTACCAACGAATCTCAGTACAATTCAATCAGTCCCGATTCGAGAAGACTGTTTGCAAAACTTCATGAAACAGGCCATCAGTTTGGTTTTGCAACCGAGAGCGAAGCAAATTTCGCGGGTTTTCTTTTTGGTGCGAAAAGTGAAAATATCGATTTGCTTTATGCAGTTAATTTCAGAGCAATGAGAAGTCTGCTGAATCGGATTTTGTGGTATGATCCCGAATATGTCAAAGATTTTATTGAAAACAGATACAGTCCGGGAATGAAAAGAGACCGCGAATTTGAGATTGAAATCGATGTAAAATACAACAATGGTTCAGACGATGCATTTGCATTAATGAACGAAGCCTTCCTGAGATTGAACAATCAGGAAGGCTTGGAATCTTATGGCCGTTTTGTCGAACTTCTTGTCGGTTTTCACCGGAAGTACGGTGTATCAGAATGATACCGGTCTTTCAAAATATTTTCCGGTTCTGACCACCTGGTCACCGTTTTCGTCGGTTGCAGAAATGGTCAAAAGGATATGGTAAGTTCCGCTTCTCGGAATATTGATCATGTTTGTTTTTACCTGAGTATCAACGTATTTTTTGAATGAACCGATTTCGCCGATGTTTGCAGATGCGATTCTGACACCGTTAAAATCATTGTCAACGATATCCATTACTTTGTCGGTCAGGAATACATCAAGTGTCAGATTTTCAACACTTTTACCGGTCAGATTCGAAATATCTCCGCCTTTGATGTTTACCAAAAATTCTTTTGGAAGAATTTCAACCTGCCATTGTTTGTCCAATGCGATCGAATGATCATCGGCAACTGTGATTTTCACAATCGAATCCGGATCGAGTCTAATCTTTTGCTGTGCTTCGGGTGCTGTTTTAATGGCTTCTGTCTTTCCCGGCGCAGGTTCTGCAATATTTGTTTCGCCTTCAGCTTCAATTTTTACAGGTGCTTCGGTTACAAAAAGAATTCCGTTTTCAGATTTTACAATATCACCCAAAACTCTCATACTCATAATCTTTCCGCTGATGTTGGTCATGATCAGCGCAGGATTGTAAGTTCCGTTGGGCGGTGTCTGATTGACTTCGCTCTGGATTTTGATGCCGACAAGGCTGGCATGGCTGTCCAAAACTTTGAAATTTGCTTCGGTCATGCGGTAACCGCTAAAACTCCCCGAATCAAAGCTGGTTCCCGAAGGAATCAGAAAAAGTTTCAATACAAGGCCTCTGTAATTTTTATTTGACTGATTTTTTATATTCCCGTTGGTAACGAGTATGGTGTTATAAACCAATTCGGTTTTCCAGTTCTCGGAAAGGTTTATACCGCTCAGATAAAGATCTGATTTCTCATAACTTAGGTTTTGCAATTCCTGGGAGTGCAGAAACGACTGAAATCCAAGAAGAAAAGTAAAAATGAATATAAATTTTCTCATGGTGTAGGATGGTTTAAATTAATTATGGGTAAAGATAAATATTATTTTCAAACTCCAAAGAAGTATGCATTAAAATGTTGGAAAAAATTTAACAAATTTCCTTGGTGGGTATGGTTTGAACCCGAATTAAATTAGAGTTGTTTTTGCTCTAATTGGATCGATTTTCCAAAAAAACTTTTGGCAAGTGTGATGAAATTATCGGTATAATCTGACAGATAAAACTGATAAACCGGCTTCTCGGCTTTGGATAGCAGGTTGTCTTTTTCGAGTCGGTGAATCAGTTCATTGACCACGATCAATGGTGAATTCACCACTTTTACTCTTCCTTTAAATACTGCGTCTATCTCCTTTTCAATCAATGGGTAATGAGTACATCCAAGTATGATGGTTTCAATGTCTTCAAACTTTTTGTAAGACAGATAAGTTTCAATTGCATTTTTTGAAACTGCGGTATTTCTGAATCCTTCTTCAATGATGGGAACGAGCAGCGGAGTCGCCAGTTCGACCACTTTAAGATGTTTGTTCAGTTTTTTGATCGATTTTTTGTAAGCATGCGAATTAACGGTCGCCTTGGTTGCGATCAGACCGATTTTCTGATGAAGCTCAAAAGCCACTTTTTTTGCAACCGGCGAAATCACATCGATCACCGGAACTTTGCCGGCTGCTTTTCTGATTTCTTCAATTGAATTGGAAGTAGCAGTATTGCAGGCGACTACGATTGCTTTGCATTTGCTCTTAACCAGAAATTTTGTGATTTTAACCGAATATCTGGTGATGGTTTCTTTTGATTTGTCACCGTAGGGAAGATGTTCGGTATCTCCAAAATAGATGATGCTTTCGTTGGGCAGCAGTCTTTTGATCTCCTTTGCAACGGTTAGTCCGCCGACACCCGAATCGAATACACCAATGGGTCTGTTTTCATTCATTGGGCAAATTTATTTAATTTTAAGTACAGCCGTTAAAAAATCTATTAACAAAAAAAGGATGCCCGAAAGCATCCATTTGTATGGTATTTTCAATTGTAAATTACAATTCAAGCGCTCTTTGCGCATCTCCGCCCATCAGCAGATTGATCGGATCTTCCAGACCTTCTTTGACGGCAACCAGGAATCCGACAGATTCTTTTCCGTCAATGATTCTGTGGTCATAAGAAAGCGCAAGATACATCATCGGATGAATTTCAACTTTTCCGTCAACTGCAATCGGTCTTTCGATGATGTTGTGCATGCCCAGAATTCCGGACTGCGGCGGATTGATGATCGGTGTGCTCAGCATTGAACCAAAAACTCCACCGTTTGAAATCGTGAAAGTACCGCCGGTCATTTCGTCAACCGTGATTTTTCCGTCTCTTGCTCTCATAGCCAGTCTTTTGATTTCATCTTCAATTCCTCTGAATGAAAGCGTTTCGGCATTTCTTACAACCGGGACCATCAGACCTTTCGGACCGGAAACCGCTACAGAAATATCGCAATAGTCATAGGTGATTTTAAAATCTCCGTCGATCATGGAGTTGACATCCGGATACAGATAAAGCGCTCTTACGACAGCTTTGGTAAAGAATGACATAAATCCGAGGCTCACACCGTGTTTTGCCTTGAATTCTTCTTTGTACTGATTTCTCAGATTGAAGATCGGTGTCATATTTGCTTCGTTGAAGGTGGTCAGCATCGCAGTCTGATTTTTGGCTGCAACCAGTCTTTCTGCCACTTTTCTTCTCAGCATTGAAAGTTTTGAAGTCTGTGAATTTCTTGAACCGCCGGTCGGTGTTCCCATTGAAACCGCCTGAGCATTCATCGCATCTTCTTTGGTAATCCTTCCGTCTTTACCGGTTCCGCTTACCGTTGATGCAGAAATCCCTTTTTCATCAAGGATTTTTTTGGCTGCAGGCGAAGGTGTTCCGGTGGCATAATTTGTCGATGGAGCAGGTGCCGCAGGTTTCGGCGTTTCAGCCTGTTTTTCGGGAGCTTTTGGCGCTTCTTTTTTCGGTTCTTCTGCTTTTGGAGCTTCAGCGGGTTTTGAATCACCGCTCGGTTTTGCTGCTGAAGTATCGATCAGACATACGACCTGGCCGACTGCAACTGTATCTCCTTCCTCTGCTTTCAGCGTGATGATTCCGCTTTCTTCTGCAGGAAGTTCAAGCGTCGCCTTGTCAGAATCAACTTCTGCAATCGCCTGATCTTTCTCCACATAATCACCGTCTTTGACAAGCCAGGTGGCTATTTCGACTTCTGTGATTGATTCTCCCGGTGAAGGGACTTTCATTTCTAATACCATAGCTGTTTAGAATTTTATTGTAAAATTATTCAAAAACTTTATTAATTGTTTCATTGTACTGAATTTCAAAAGTCAGATGCGAACCCGAAGCAGGCGATGCACTTTCTCTTGGCGAAATCAGTTCAAATTTGACCTCGTTGAGTTTCAGAAGGAGATGAGTCCATGCACCCATGTTCTCGGGTTCTTCCTGTACCCAAATCAGTCTTTTTCTTTTGTTGTATTTTTTTAGGATCTGATTGATCTTTTCTTTGTCAAGCGGATAAAGCTGTTCCAGTCTTACGATCGCAACATTGTCAGCTTTTAATTCCTGTTTTTTCTTGAGCAGATCATAATAAATCTTGCCCTGGCAGAATACCAGCCTATCTGTTTTTGCAGCTTTTGCTTCCGGATCGTCGATCAGCGTTTGGAATTCTCCTTTTGCCAGTTCATCCATTGTGGATACTGCCATCGGATGCCTCAAAAGACTTTTTGGTGTAAACACGATCAGCGGTTTTCTGAAATTTGTTTTCAGCTGTCTTCTCAATACGTGGAAGAAGTTCGCCGGTGTTGTGCAATTTACCGCAAACATATTTCCTTCTGCGCACAACTGAAGGTATCTTTCCATTCTTGCAGACGAGTGTTCAGAACCCTGACCTTCATATCCGTGCGGAAGCAGCATGACCAAACCGTTTTGAGCTCTCCATTTGTCTTCTGCTGCAGAAACATATTGGTCAATGATGATTTGAGCGCCGTTTGAAAAATCACCAAACTGAGCTTCCCAAATCGTCAGACTGTTTGGCGATGCCATGGCATAACCGTAATCAAATCCGCAGACTCCGTATTCCGATAGCAGCGAATTGTAAACCGTAAATCTTCCCTGTTTGTCAGAGATATGATTCAGCAGTATGATTTCCTCCTCTGCATCTGCAGTGATGATCACCGCATGACGATGTGAGAAAGTTCCTCTTTCAACATCTTCACCCGAGAGTCTTGCCGTAAATCCTTCGTTCAGCAGCGAACCATAGGCGAGGAGTTCGCCCATTGCCCAGTCAAGATTGTTATCTTCGACCATCTTTTTACGCTGGTCAAGCAGTCTTGCTGTTTTTTTGATGATGACTTTCCCTTCAGGTGCGGTCGTAATTACTTTTGCAACCTGTTTGAGTTGATCAATCGGATATTTTGTATCGACCGGTTTAAGCATTTCCTGTTCAGAAGCATTTTTAAAACCTTTCCATTTGTCAGGCAGAATCGGGCTGAGTACATTTTTCTTGATTTCTTTTGAAGCATCAAATTCTTTTTCGAGAACCGCTTTGAAATCTGCTTCGATTTTTGCCAGAGCATCGGCAGTCATTTCACCTTTTTCGGTCAGCTGTTTTTTGTAAATATCTCTCTGATTCGGGTGTTTTGAAATTGCATCATACAGTTTCGGCTGTGTAAACCTTGGTTCGTCACCTTCGTTGTGACCGTATTTTCTAAACCCGAGTATATCCACATACACATCTTCTCCAAACTGCATTCTGTATTCGGCTGCAAAACGGATGGCATGAACCACCGCTTCAGAATCGTCTGCATTGACGTGCAGTACGGGCGAAGAAGTGATTTTCGCCAAATCGGTACAATAGAGACCCGAACGCGCGTCCAGATAATTGGTTGTAAATCCGATCTGGTTGTTGACCACGATATGGATGCTTCCGCCGGTTTTGTAACCGTCGAGTTTCATCATCTGAATCACTTCATAAACGATTCCCTGACCTGCAATGGCAGCGTCTCCGTGAATGATGATCGGCAGAACTTTTTTGAAATCCCAGTCAAAATCGTGTTCGATCTTTGCTCTTGCAATTCCTTCCGCTACTGCATCAACTGCTTCCAGGTGAGACGGATTCGGCACCAGATTGACTTTTACCGATTTGTTTGAAATCGTATCTATCTTTGCCGAATATCCCAAGTGATATTTTACATCACCAGCAAAAATATCTCCTTCAAATTCCTTTCCTTCAAATTCGCTGAAGATTTTAGAATAAGGCTTTTTCATATAGTTGGCCAGCACGTTCAGACGGCCTCTGTGTGCCATTCCGACGATGATTTCCTCAACACCTGCATTGGCAACCGAGTCGGTCAGGAATTCAAG
>JACFND010000099.1 GCA_019455045.1 Flavobacteriia bacterium | reverse complement strand
TTGAAAAAGCAAGACGGCTGGACATCACCGAAGATGTTTATTACGAAATCATCCGCCAGAAAACTGCCACACTGATTGCTGCCTGCTGCGAGGCGGGAGCGCGCTCTGTGAATGCGGATGAAGAAATCTGCAAAAAGATGAATCATTTTGGCGAAATGGTCGGAATGGCTTTTCAGATCAAAGACGATTTGTTTGATTACACCAGCTCAAATGCAATCGGAAAACCGGTCGGAATCGACATCAAAGAACAAAAGATGACGCTGCCGCTGATTCATGTGCTGAACAAGGTTTCCGAAAAAGACAGAAACTGGCTGATCAATTCGGTCAAAAGACACAACAAAGACAAAAAGCGGGTGCGTGAAGTCATTGAATTTGTAAAAGCCAACGGCGGTCTTGAATATTCGCAAAACAAAATGGCAGAATACAGCTCAAAAGCGCTTGAAACCCTGAATGAATTTCCGGACAACGAATACAGAAATTCGCTGATGACAATGGTGAATTATGTGATGGAAAGGGAGAAATAGAGCTAATCAATCAACAAAAAGATGATTAATGGTTGAACTCCTTCGGAGTTCTTTTTTTACGGGACATTCTTCCATGGGTTTCACCCATGGCTATCAATTGTTAAATCCCTTCGGGATTTTTTTAAAAATAATAGGATGATTTCGAGAACCGCGAAGCGGTTAAACCATTGGTAGCCTCCAATAAAATTGGAGGTAAAATGAACAAAAACAATCCAACCCGCGGAGGCGGGTTGAACTATCTATTTCTTTTTTGATTTATTGATTTTTGGATATTAAATCCACTTTCTGTTTGATTCAATCACTTCCAATTGCTCTTTGGTTGCCACCGGGCCGGCCAAAAGCAATTCCTCAAGGCTGAGCTCTGAATTTTCTGATTTCTTTTCAGCCTCAACTTCCATTATCAATTGTTTAAATTGTCTGTTTGATAAACTTTTGACAATTTTCACCAATTGGTCAAAACCTATTTTAATTTGGATATCCATAATTACAAAATTACAATAATTTTAGGCCAATCTTATAACTAAAACCAAATCATCCTATTTACTCCAACTGTTATTTTTCAGATTCACATCTGCTGTTTCCAGGTTTTTGTCGATTTCGATTGATTTCAGCGGTTTTTCAAAACCGTACATCTTTTTCAGCGGTCTGTGCGGAAATCTCCAAACCTCCACCGGATAACGAATCTCGGTGCTGCTGCCGTCTTCGAAATTAAAAGTCACCAGCAACGGCATCGGCATACCGCCCACTCTTTCGTATTCGACTTCGTAAAAGTAATTGGGTTTCTGAACTTTCAATCCGGGGTTTTCTTTCAGATAATCTTTGATCGCATCCGATTCATAAATATCAGAATTTGATTTTTGGGTTGAGAATTTAAATCCTTTTCCCATTGGTGTACTCACCTCGGATGCATACAATTCGGTAACCGATTTCACACCCAGATCGACCACTTCGGTGGAGAAATACCATCCTCTGAAAAACCAGTCCAGATCGGTGCCCGAAGCATCATCCAATGTTCTGAAGAAATCAGCCGGTGTCGGATGTTTGAACATCCATCGCTGTGCATAGGTTTTGAATGCATAGTCAAAATTTTCCTGACCGACGATCAGATTTCTCAATATATGCAGTCCGACCGAGGATTTTGAATAACCCTCACTGCCAAAATCAGTCAGCAGATCGCCCTGAGTCATAATCGGCATCATTTCTTCCTGAGGTTTCTGCATATAAGACACGATCTGAGAAGCTTTCAGACGGGCAGACGGAAAATCACTGCTCCACTCCTGCTCTGCTATATTCTGCAGATAGGTATTCAGACTTTCGTCCTGCCAGGTCCATTGTCTTTCGTCCGAATTGACGATCATCGAAAAGAAATTATGCCCGACTTCATGAATGACCAGACCGACAAGTCCGTTGGCCATAAATTCATCATAAGTTCCGTCTGCATTGGCTCGTCCGCCGTTGAAACAGATCATCGGATATTCCATTCCCTGCCACTGTACGCTTGCCGAAACCGCTTTCGGATACGGATAATCAAAAGTATATTTTGAATATGTTTTTAAAGTATGCGCAACCGCTTTGGTCGAAAGATCTTTCCACAGATTACCGCCCTCTTTCGGATAAATCGATTCAGCCATCGGCGTTTTGCTTCCGACTTTCACTGCCATCGCGTCCCACATATAGGTTCTGGACGAAACCCAGGCAAAATCTCTTACATTTTCAGCTTCAAATTTCCAGGTTTTTGTTTTTCCTTTTGCGCCATCTTTCATTCTTTGCTCTGTTTCCTGTTCGGTTACAATCATCACCGGTTTGTCAAAAGTTGTTTTTGCTTTTTGGTAACGATTGTACTGTTCGGATGTCAGAACTTCTTTCATATTGACCAGTTCGCCGGTTGCATTCAGCAGATGATCTGCAGGAACTGTGATGCTGACTTTGAAATTTCCGAATTCAAGCGCATATTCCGATCGCTGCCAGTAAGGCATATTCTGCCAGCCTTCCACATCGTTGTAAACTGCCAGTCTCGGATAGAATTGTGCGATCGCATAAATATTTCCGCCCTCGTGCGGTTCATATCCGTTTCGGTCATTGACCA
>JACFND010000098.1 GCA_019455045.1 Flavobacteriia bacterium | reverse complement strand
TTGAAAAAGCAAGACGGCTGGACATCACCGAAGATGTTTATTACGAAATCATCCGTCAGAAAACCGCCACACTGATTGCTGCCTGCTGTGAAGCGGGTGCACGCTCTGTGAATGCGGACGAAGAAATCTGCAAAAAGATGAATCATTTTGGCGAAATGGTCGGTATGGCTTTTCAGATCAAGGATGATTTGTTTGATTACACCAGTTCAAATGCAATCGGAAAACCGGTCGGAATCGACATCAAGGAGCAAAAGATGACCCTTCCGCTGATTCATGTGCTGAACAAGGTTTCAGAAAAAGACAGAAACTGGCTGATCAATTCGGTCAAAAGACACAACAAGGACAAAAAGCGGGTGCGTGAAGTTATTGAATTTGTCAAAGCCAACGGCGGTCTTGAATATTCTCAAAACAAAATGTCCGAATACAGCTCAAAAGCACTTGAAATCCTGAATGAATTTCCGGATAACGAATACAGAAATTCACTGATGACCATGGTGAATTATGTGATGGAAAGGGAGAAATAGGGCTAATCAATCAACAAAAAGACGATTAATGGTTGAACTCCTTCGGAGTTCTTTTTTTACGGGACATTCTTCCACGGGTTTCACCCATGGCTATCAATTGTTAAATCCCTTCGGGATTTTTTTCTGAAATAATTAGATGATTTTGAGAACCGCGAAGCGGTTAAACCATTGGTAGCCTCCAATAAAATTGGAGGTAAAATGAACAAAAACAATCCAACCCGCGGAGGCGGGTTGAACTATCTATTTCTTTTTTGATTTATTGATTTTTGGATATTAAATCCACTTTCTGTTTGATTCAATCACTTCCAATTGCTCTTTGGTTGCCACCGGGCCGGCCAAAAGCAATTCCTCAAGGCTGAGCTCTGAATTTTCTGATTTCTTTTCAGCCTCAACTTCCATTATCAATTGTTTAAATTGTCTGTTTGATAAACTTTTGACAATTTTCACCAATTGGTCGAAACCTATTTTAATTTGGATATCCATAATTACAAAATTACAATAATTTTTAAGCCAATCTTATATCAAAAACAAAATCAGTCTACTTACTCCAACTGTTGTTTTTCAAATTCACATCTGCCGTTTCCTGGTTTTTGTCGATTTCGATTGATTTCAACGGTTTTTCAAAACCGTACATTTTTTTCAACGGTCTGTGCGGAAATCTCCAAACCTCTACCGGATAACGAATCTCGGTGCTGCTGCCATCTTCAAAATTGAAAGTCACCAGCAACGGCATCGGCATGCCGCCCACTCTTTCGTATTCGACTTCGTAAAAATATTTGGGTTTCTGAACTTTCAATCCGGGGTTTTCTTTCAGATAATCTTTGATCGCATCCGATTCATAAATATCAGAATTTGATTTTTGGGTTGAGAATTTAAATCCTTTTCCCATTGGTGTACTCACCTCGGATGCATACAATTCGGTAACCGATTTCACACCCAGATCGACCACTTCGGTGGAGAAATACCATCCTCTGAAAAACCAGTCCAGATCGGTGCCCGAAGCATCATCCAATGTTCTGAAGAAATCAGCCGGTGTCGGATGTTTGAACATCCATCGCTGTGCATAGGTTTTGAATGCATAGTCAAAATTTTCCTGACCGACGATCAGATTTCTCAAGATATGCAGTCCGACCGATGATTTTGAATAACCCTCACTGCCAAAATCGGTCAGCAGATCGCCCTGTGTCATAATCGGCATCATTTCTTCCTGCGGTTTCTGCATATAAGGCACAATCTGAGAAGCTTTCAGACGGGCAGACGGAAAATCTTTGCTCCACTCCTGCTCCGCTATATTCTGCAGATAGGTATTCAGACTTTCGTCCTGCCAAGTCCATTGTCTTTCGTCCGAGTTGACGATCATCGAAAAGAAATTGTGTCCGACTTCATGAATGACCAGACCGACAAGTCCGTTTGCCATAAATTCATCATAACTTCCGTCGGCATTGGCACGTCCGCCATTGAAACAGATCATCGGATATTCCATTCCCTGCCACTGTACGCTTGCCGAAACCGCTTTCGGATACGGATAATCAAAAGTATATTTTGAATATGTTTTTAAAGTATGCGCAACCGCTTTGGTCGAAAGATCTTTCCACAGATTACCGCCCTCTTTCGGATAAATCGATTCAGCCATCGGCGTTTTGCTTCCGACTTTCACTGCCATCGCGTCCCACATATAGGTTCTGGACGAAACCCAGGCAAAATCTCTTACATTTTCAGCTTCAAATTTCCAGGTTTTTGTTTTTCCTTTTGCGCCATCTTTCATTCTTTGCTCTGTTTCCTGTTCGGTCACAATCATCACCGGTTTGTCAAAAGTTGTTTTTGCCTTTTGGTAACGATTGTATTGTTCAGCAGTCAGAACTTCCTTCATATTGACCAGTTCGCCGGTTGCATTCAGCAGATGATCAGCCGGAATTGTGATACTGACTTTGAAATTCCCGAATTCAAGTGCATATTCCGAGCGCTGCCAGTATGGCATATTCTGCCAGCCTTCCACATCGTTGTAAACCGCCAGTCTCGGATAGAATTGTGCAATCGCATAAATATTTCCGCCCTCGTGCGGTTCATATCCGTTTCGGTCATTGACCA
>JACFND010000035.1 GCA_019455045.1 Flavobacteriia bacterium | reverse complement strand
TAAACAGCTAAACGAACTTTTTGATTTTGGGTGTTAATTTGCGGAAGTCAGGAGCGATAATTCCCAAATATTTCGGAACTTTACTGTCATTACCCAAATTATTGACCATAAAACAAAATGATGATGACAGAAAAACTGAAAATCAGTCTGGCTGAATTTGATATAGATTGGGAAAATCCAAAGGAAAATCGTGTTTTTTTGGATGAACTGACCGAAAATCACAATTCGGATCTGATTGTGCTGCCCGAAATGTTTACCACCGGTTTTTCGATGAATCCGGAACTGATCGCAGAAGAAGCCTACGGAAAGACTTACAAATGGATGAAATCAAAAGCCGAAAAAGAAGGAATTGCAATCTGCGGCAGCGTTTCGACCCGAGAAGCCGGAAAATTTTATAACCGTTTTTATTTTGTAACTCCCGAAAAAGACTGGCATTACGACAAAAAACATCTCTTTGGTTATGGCAAAGAAACCGGCGAATACACGCCCGGAAATCAAATCGTGACCGCAGAATTCAAAGGCTGGAAATTCAGGCTGATCGTCTGTTATGATCTGAGATTTCCGGTTTGGTCAAGAAATACGGATGATTATGATGTTTTGCTTTGTCCTGCCAACTGGCCTGCGGTCAGAAACGAACAATGGAAGGCGCTGCTCAAAGCAAGAGCAATTGAAAATATGGCATATTGCGTGGGTGTGAACCGGATCGGAGTTGATGATTATGATTTGGAATATACAGGCGTTTCAAAGGTTTTTGATGCGATTGGTACCGAATTGAAATTGAAAAGAATCAATAAATTTCTGCTTCAGACCGAACTTTCCTACGAAAGCACTCAAAAATTCAGACAGAATTACGGTTTTTTGAATGACAGGGATAAATTTGAACTGATTTAGAATGAAATTATCAATCATATTGTTTTTGCTTTTTTCAGGTTTTGTCTGCGGCCAAATGAATTCAGAGCTGCTGATGGATGATCCCGAATTTGTGTTTCCGGTTTATCCGAATTGCAAAAAACACATAAAAGACAACGAAAAACTGAAATCGTGTTTTTTTAAAAATTTGTATTTTGATCTGAAGAGTTTGTCAGGACCCAATACAAAAAAATACACGGACGAAAATAACAAAGCTCAGAAAACCACTGTAATTTTCACAATTGACAAGAACGGAGATTTGACAAATTACAGATATACAGAAGGCAGCAATCCCGAACTTGCAAAAGATTTTCTGAGGCAAATCAGAGATACGATTTCATACAACAAAAAGAGAAAGAAATATCTGATTCCTGCAAAATACAAAGGTGCGCCGGTTAATTTCAACATATCTGTTTCGGTAAATGGAGATTGAACTGTCCCACCAACCACTTTCCACGCCAGTCGCCATCTGTTCATCTCTCCCCATGAAGATGGGTGATGACGTCATCGTAGGACGCAGATTTTGGACGGTAGGCAGATTTCGGTCGGTGGGGACACCGACTGATGGGGCACCGACCGATGGGACACAGGATTTTAAGTGATAATTCGGACAAAAAATTAAACCGAAAAAAACACAATCAAAATTCTAATGGGTATGTCTTTTCTTCAGAATTCCACCCGAAGTTTCTTTGATCGTATTTGAAAAAATAAAAGTTGAGAAAATTCGGTTTCCTGAATGGCAGAGGAAGTTTTCAATTCGCTTAAAAAAGTTTAATTTTGTGCATTCAAAACATTCGATGAACAAAATACGGAATTTTTGCATTATTGCCCATATCGATCACGGAAAGAGTACGCTTGCCGATCGTTTGCTGCAGCTGACCAAAACGATTTCTGACCGTGAACTTCAGGAACAGACACTTGACAATATGGATTTGGAACGCGAACGCGGGATTACCATTAAATCGCATGCGATCCAAATGGAGTATGAACTAGATGGTGAAAAATATATACTGAACCTGATCGACACTCCCGGCCACGTTGATTTTTCGTATGAAGTTTCCAGATCAATCGCTGCCTGCGAAGGCGCGCTGCTGATTGTGGATGCCGCACAGAGCATACAGGCACAGACGATTTCGAATCTTTATCTCGCTTTGGAAAATGATTTGGAAATCATTCCGGTGCTCAACAAAATCGATCTGCCAAGTGCAAATCCTGAAGAGGTAACCGACGATATCGTCGATCTGCTCGGCTGCGATCCCGAAGATGTGTTGAGAGTAAGCGGAAAAACCGGTGAAGGTGTCGAAAATCTGCTTCGTGTAATCATTGAAAGAATTCCTGCTCCGACGGGTGATCCGAAAGCACCGCTTCAGGCGCTGATCTTTGATTCGGTTTACAATCCGTTCAGAGGAGTTGAAGCTTATTTCAAAGTGGTCAACGGAGAAATCAGAAAAGGACAGATCGTTCAGTTTATGGCGACCGGAAAAAAATACGACGCGGATGAAGTCGGTACGCTCAAATTAAAACACTTGCCAAAACCGATCATCAAAACCGGTGATGTGGGTTATATCGTTTCGGGCATCAAAGAAGCCAGTGAAGTCAAAGTGGGTGACACCATCACTTCTGTCGATAATCCCGCCGACAAACCGATCGAAGGTTTTGAAGAAGTCAAACCGATGGTGTTCGCCGGAATCTATCCGGTCGATACAGAAGATTATGAAGAACTGAGATTTTCAATTGAAAAACTGAGACTGAATGATGCTTCACTGACTTTTGAACCCGAATCTTCGGCTGCGCTCGGTTTTGGATTCCGTTGCGGATTCCTGGGAATGCTTCATCTTGAAATTATTCAAGAAAGACTCGATCGCGAATTCAATATGAATGTGATCACCACAGTCCCGAACGTCTCATACAATGCTTATTCACAGAAACATCCGGACAAACCGATATTGGTCAACAACCCTTCGGAACTGCCCGATCCTTCGGGACTGAACCGAGTGGAAGAACCTTATATCCGCGCTTCCATCATTACAAAATCAGATTTTATCGGCCAGGTGATGACACTCTGTATCGAGAAACGCGGAATCCTGAAAAATCAGCATTATCTGACACAGCACAGAGCCGAACTGATCTTTGAACTTCCGCTTTCAGAGGTGGTATTTGATTTTTATGACCGACTGAAATCAATTTCAAAAGGTTATGCATCATTTGATTATCAGCCGCTGGATATGCGTCCTTCAAAACTGGTGAAAGTTGATATACTGATCAACGGCGAACCGGTGGATGCGCTTTCTGCACTGATTCATGTGGACAATGCCTACAACATCGGAAAGAAAATGTGTGAAAAACTGAAGGAACTGATTCCGAGACAGCAGTTTGACATTCCAATTCAGGCGGCAATCGGCGCGAAAATCATTGCAAGAGAAACCATCAAGGCGCTCAGAAAAGATGTGACCGCAAAATGTTACGGCGGTGATATTTCCAGAAAACGAAAACTGCTTGAAAAACAAAAAGCAGGTAAGAAAAAGATGAGACAGATCGGTAAGGTCGAAGTGCCTCAATCAGCTTTCCTGGCGGTTTTGAAGCTGAATGATTAATCTCTTTCAAACGAATTCCATCCCTGAGCAGTCAGTTTGACCGCGGAGTCGCCGTCTTTGAGCATCAGATAATTTTCTGAATTCTTTTCGGCTGCATGACCGATTACGCTGAGATTTGGATTTCCTTTGATTTTTTCAAAATCGGATTGTGCAACCGTAAACAGCAGTTCATAATCTTCGCCACCGTTCAGCGCACAGGTCACCGGATTGATTCCAAATTCGTCTGCAGTTCGGATCACCATCGGATCGAGCGGAATTTTTTCTTCATAAATCTTGAATCCGAGACCGCTGTGTTTTGAAAGATGCAGTACTTCTGAAGAAAGTCCATCAGAAACATCGATCATCGAAGTCGGTTTGACATCCAGTTCTTTCAAAAGTGAAATGATGTCGATCCTCGCTTCGGGTTTGAGCTGTCGTCCGACGATATAATCATAAGGCGCCAGATCGGGCTGCATATTCGGATTGACCTTGAACACATTGTTTTCTCTTTCCAAAACCTGAAGACCCAGATAGGCTGCCCCCAGATCACCGCTGACAACCAGCAGATCTTTTTCGGCTGCACCGCCTCTGTAAACCTGATTTTCTTTTTTGACAGAACCAACAGCCGTGATGCTGATGATCAGTCCGCTGGTCGATGAAGTGGTGTCGCCGCCGACCAGATCGACTTTGTATTTCTGACAGGCGATTTTGATTCCTTCATACAATTCATCCAAAGCTTCAACCGGAAAACGGTTTGAAACCGCAATCGAAACCAGAATCTGTTCGGGTTCTGCATTCATTGCGCAAATATCGCTCAGATTGATGACCACCGCTTTGTAACCCAAATGTTTGAGCGGCACATAAGCCAGATTGAAATGAACGCCTTCAACCAGCATATCGGTTGAAATCACAGTTTGTTTATCACAGTAATCGATTACCGCAGCATCGTCTCCAACTCCTTTGACGGTGGATTCTTTTTCAATTTTAAAAGAACCGGTCAGATGATCGATCAGTCCGAATTCGCCCAATTCTTCGAGCGGTGTCAGCGATTGGTTTTTGTCTTCAATCATTTTTCAAATATTTTTGGATCAATATTTTGAGGATGAACCGGAAGATCTTTCAAATCTTTGAATGAAAGTATCCTCATCTTCTCCTTATCGATTTTTGCCATTAATTTTTCCTGAATTTCTGCCGGCGGCGGTGTTTTTTTTCTTTCCGAAGTTGAAAACCAAAGTCCGAAAACTCTTGAATAAGCCAGATGGGTTCCGGTTTTCTTGTCGTACAGATTGTGTTCAAATTCAAAAATTTCGCCGTTTTCGGAATTTCCGCTGACCACTACCGAAATCATGATTTCCTGACCTTCATGTGCTTCTCTGAAAAAAGAAAGTTCTTCTCTCAAAACAGCCGGACCGATTTTGAGTCTTGCAAAATCAGCCAGCGAAATACCGCATTCACCCAAAAACCTGATTCGCGCAAAACTGGTGTAATCCATATAGGATGAATTTGCAAGATGCATATTTGAATCCAAGTCTGACCAGCGAACAGTGGTTTCGGCAAAATAAGTCTTCATTCAGAAAATTTTTGCAAAGATACCCAAAATAAAAAAGGGTCTGCAAAAACAGACCCTGTGATATTTAACTCAAAACCGATTACTGATAGATAAAAGTTTCGGTATAATTTTCTTCACCGCTTTCCGGTGAGAAAGTGTGCATCGCCGAAATCGGATAGCCGTTTTCATTGTACTGATAGGTAATGGTCTCAATGTCATTACCCGGCGATTCATATTTGATCGGATTTCTTTCGGTTACGCCCATTGCTTTTTTAAGCGGATCGCCTTTGGGTGAAAATTTATCGTCATTAAAAATCGTCTGTTCCCATTCACCGTCCAGATATTCCATAGAACTGCACTTCTGATCAAAAAATTCAAAAGTCTGTGTAGTAGTCTCGGGACCGTTGCCAACATCCATCGTATTTACAATTTTGCTGATTCCGCAGGGTGAAGAATAGGTCATGTCCGAATTAATTTCACCAACAAGATCGCTCTGTATCAATGCATGAATCTGTGATGAACTCAAAATTTCAAATTCAGCCGAATTTGTATATACCAATTCGCCGGCAGAATAAGCCTTTTCGGTAAAATTGATTTTTCCTTCGGAAGGATATGAATAAATCGACTCAACATAAGAAGTCTGATCTGTAATATCTTCATATTCAACAGTCTTTGTCAGTCTCTGCTGACCGTCAAAAGAATAAGTTACTTTGCCTTCGGTGTCTCCGGTCATTGTTTTGATTTCCTTCAGCAGCATCGTCACTTCGGGGCCGTTCGGATCGTCTCCGCCGCCTCCTCCATCATTTTCATCTTCCCACGGATCACAGGAAATAACAGAAAAGCATGAAAAAATCAATGCCATTCCCAAAACAAAATTTTTTCTCATTGTGTTTAATTTGGGTTAAAATTAATGTTTTTTGAAATATATCAAAACTATATGCCGGTTTTTAATCGTATCTGATCAGATTGTAAATCAAATCGCTTTCATATCCTTTTTGTAGCAGATATCGTCTGATTTTGGCTTTCTTTTTCAGACTGTCACGTTCTGATTTCAGTGAATTCTTTTTGTCTGTATAAAGCTGTTTGAGCACTTCCAGATAAGCATCTCCGTCGATTTCTTCCAATGCGGTTCTGATCAGATTTACCGGGATTCCTCTCTTTTTGAGCTCAACGCTGATCTTGTTCATTCCCCATTTTTTCTGATTGAATTTTCCGCGTGCAAAACTCTTTGCAAACCGTTCTTCGTTCAGATAATCATTTTGAATCAGATAAATCAGAATTTGATCTTTCGCCTCAGGAATCAGCATATATTCCTTCATTTTCTTTTCGACCTCCTGATGACAGCGATCCTGATAGACGCAATATTTTGCAAGTTTTTCTCTTATCTCATCTACCGTAAAACTTTCTTTCAGCATGTATTTGGGATTAAAAAATTTGATGATAATTAATGGATTGTGTGTTCCAGCTGTTTAAATACTGAATTTCACAAATTTACAAAATTTTTTGATGATTTAAAACCCGGCAGTTCTTTCCGAAAATCAGACCCGATTTTATTCTTTGTAATAAATTCTTTTCACTCTTTGAGAAATTGAAGTCAGCACTTCATACGAAATCGTTCCCATCGCTTTTGCAACTTCTTCTGCAGTCGGTTTTTCGCCAAAAATAATCACCTCATCACCTTCTTTACATTCGATATCGGTTACATCGACCATCAGCATATCCATACAGACCGTACCGACGATCGGAACCAGATTTCCGTGAATGTTTACTTTGCCGACTCCGTTCCCGAGTGCACGACGGATTCCGTCTGCATAACCGACAGGAAGTGTTGCGATTTTTGATTCCCTCTCGGCTTTGAATCTTCTTCCGTAACTCACTGTCTCGCCTGTTTCGATTTCTGTAATTCTTGAAATCACGGTTTTAAAAGTCAGCACGGTTTTCAGCTGTTTCTGAACTTCCGGATCATCCGAAAAACCGTACATACCGATTCCCAGTCTGACCATATCGCACTGATGATTGGGAAAATGAATCATTCCCGGCGAATTCAGTGCATGTTTGATCGGATGAATATTCAATTCGGAACAGATTTTTTGATAAGCTTCGTCAAATTTCTTTAACTGATTCAATGCAAATTCCTTTTCTTCAGGAACATCTGCAGTTGCCAAATGGGTGAAAATTGATTTGACTTCAACCGAATTTTCATTTTTCAGAAATTCAATGACTTCATCCAACTGATCATTTTTGAAACCCAAACGATTCATTCCGGTATCGATTTTCAGATGGATCGGATAAGCTTCAGAAATTGATTTTTCCTTGAGAATTTTTACAAACAGTTTCAACACCCGCATGCTGTACAATTCAGGTTCGAGTCTGTAATCGATGATCGGCGAATAACTGCTCTGTTCGGGATTCATGATCATGATCGGCAGCCGGATTCCGAGTTTTCTCAATTCAACACCTTCATCCACATAAGCAGCGCCCAGATAATCGATTTTCTGATGTTCCAGAGTATGTGCAACTTCAAAACTTCCGGCTCCATAAGCGTTTGCTTTGATCATCGCCATCACTTTTGTGGTCGGTTTCAGTCTGCTTTTGAAATAATTCAGATTGTCAATCAGCGACTGCAGATTGACTTCCAAAACCGTATCATGCGCCTGTTTTTCCAAAAATGCAGAAACTTTTTCAAGCTCAAACGGTCGTGCGCCTTTGATCAAAATTGCTTCGTTGTTGACATTGAGCAGATTCAAAGTTTTCAGAAATTCATCTGTGGTTCGATAAACTCTTGGTTTTGATTTGAAAAGTTCTTTGTATTTCGGCAGAAATTCACCAATCAGAATCAGATCGTCGATCGGATAGGAATTGACCAAATCTGCAACTTCTTTGTAGAGCAGATCTTTGTCGAGATTGCTCTGAAGCACATCGGTCAGAATCAGACTTTTTCTTGGAAATGCCTGCTGGGCAAGTACATCAAGCGCAACTTTTACAGAATGAAGATCAGAATTGAAACTGTCATTGATGATCAGACTGTTTCTGATTCCTTCTTTGATTTCGAGCCGCATTTCGATCGGCAGCAGATTTTTGCAGGCTTCCAGATGTTTTTCAAAATCGGTCTTTAACAGACTCAAAACAGTTAAAACACAACAGATATTCTCGGCTGAACCTTCGTCCGGAAACGGGATTTCGATTTGATAATTTTTTGAATTGTATTCAAATGAAATTTTCTGACTATTGATTAATTTTTCAATTCCGGTTATACGGATATGGTTGTTTTCGCTTTTTCCAAAAGTGATCAGTTCTTTTTCGGGATAAATTTCTGTAATCAGCCGTTTTACAGTTTCATCATCAGAATTGAAGACAATCGTTTTTGAATTTTTAAACAATTTGAGTTTTTCTCTGATCAGCTGTTCTTTTGATTCAAAATTTTCAAGATGTGCGCTTCCCAGATGAGTCAGCAATCCGATTTGCGGCCGGATGATATTTTCAAGTTCAGCCATTTCACCCGGTTTTGAAATTCCGGCTTCAAAAATTCCGAGATTATTTTCTTTTGTAATTCTCAAAACTGACAGCGGAACACCGATTTGAGAATTGTAACTTTTCGGGCTTCTCACAATCGAGAAATCATTCCAAAGCAGCTGATTCAGCCATTCTTTTACAATTGTTTTTCCGTTGCTTCCTGTAATTCCGATGGTTTGCAGTTCAAATTTGGACCGATGAAATTCAGCCCATTTCTGGAGCGCTTGCAATGGTGAACCGACTTTCAGATAAACTGCATCTTTCTCGATTTCATCCGATTTTGAAATCACAAAAACACGAATTCCTTTTTGATAAGCTTCATTTACAAATGAATTTCCGTTTTCGGAAAATGAAAAAAACACAGCATCCTTCGGACTGAAGATTGTCCTTGAATCAAAATAGATTTCGGACACTTCACCTTCGGGATTTCCGATGATTTCTGCCGAAATGATTTTTGCAAGTTCTGATATTTTGTATGGAATCAAGGCTGCTGTTTTTTGTGATTTTCTGTTTCCTTTGCTCTTTCTGCCCAATAAGCTTTCCGGCTGAGCGGTTCGTATTCGTCCATTTCACCCAGTTCGAGCAGTTTGTCGCTGTCGATTTTTCGATGCGAATAATGGGCAAGATTTCCGGTTTTCACACAAATCGCATGGACTTTGGTCACATATTCAGCGGTTGCCATCAGATCGGGCATCGGACCAAAAGGCCGTCCTTTAAAATCCATATCCAAACCGGCAATGATTACCCGTTTGCCCATGTTTGCAAGTTTGTTGGCGACTTCAACGATTCCTTCGTCAAAAAACTGTGCTTCATCAATTCCGACCACATCACAGTCGGCTGCAAGAATCAGTATGTTGTAGGCAGATTCGACAGGTGTTGCTTCGGCAGAATTTCGGTTGTGCGAAACCACTTCCTGTTCGTCATAGCGCACATCTACAGCCGGTTTGAAGACTTCGACCGTTTGTTTTGCAAATTCGGCTCTTTTCAAACGACGAATCAGTTCTTCGGTTTTTCCCGAAAACATTGAACCGCAGATGACTTCGATCCATCCGCTTTTGCTGCTGTGATTGATGGTATTCTCCAGAAACATAGAAAGCAAAGTTAGAAAAAATGAGGACAGTGTTCGCCCATTTTTTGAAGAATCGGAATTTTATCCAAACTCAGGCTGAGCAGGTGAAAACGGAATTTATCCGATAAAAAATCCGGATTTAAAATTTCGGAAAATTATTTGAAACCAAAATTTGCCATCATCACTGCTGCAACAGCTGCTTCGACGCCTTTGTTTCCGTATTTACCGCCTGCACGGTCGATTGACTGCTGTTCGTTGTCGTCGGTCAATACACAGAAAATAACCGGTGTTTTGTATTTGATGTTCAAATCTTTGATTCCCTGGGTCACACCCTGACAGATGTAATCAAAATGAGGTGTTTCGCCTCTGATTACACTTCCGATCACTATGATGGCATCAAACAGATCGCCTTTGCACAGATTGTTTGCGCCGTAGATCAGTTCAAAACTCCCGGGAACTTCAAAACAATAGATATTGCTGAGTTTTGCACCCAGATCAACAAGTGTTTCAATCGAGGCCTGCTGAAGGCTGTGTGTGATGTGGGAATTCCACTGAGAAACGATAATGCCGAAACGCTTGGTCTCGGCATTGGGTATATTTTCTTTGTCGTAGTATGACAAATTTTTATCTTTAGTTGACATTGGTCGCGTATTTCAGTCTCTCAATATATTTATCAACTTCTCCGTTTCCTGCATTCGGATATTTGTCGGCAAGGATCTGGAAATATTTGAGTGCATCTGCATTGTTGCCCAACTCGATTGAAAGTTTTCCGGCTTTGGTCAGATACATGGTTTTGAGCACTTCATAATCGGTTTCTTCAGCAGCTTTCAGATAATAAGGAATTGCTTCTTTTTGTTTCTGAGAATCAGCCAGTGCATTTCCGATCATACCGTATTTCTGTGCAGTCAGCACATCGTCGTCCGAGCTGAATTTCTCAAGCGAAGAAACTGCAGAAGCATAGTCTCCCAGTTTGTAATAAGCGATTCCTGCTTTGTACAGTGCGATGTTTGCGCCTTTGGTTCCGCTGAAATCTTTGATGATCTGCTCATAACCCAGGAAACTTCCGGGCATTCCTTTGAGTGCAAGATTCATTGAATCCTGTTTGAAATAATCGTCTGCCTGAACCATTTCCTTGAATGCTTTCTCGGATCTGGGTTCAACCACGGTTTTCAGATACACAAAATAACCGATGGCAAGCAATGCCACAACGCCCAAAACGCTGATGATGATTTTTGAATGCTGCTCAAAGAAGTTCTCCGCTTTGTAGGCGGTCTGGTTCAAATTATCGAGTACCTTCTCGGCTGCGTATTTTTTCTTTTTTTTAGTGCTCTTAGCCATTTTGATTTAATTTCAAGTGTGCAAAAGTAAGCTTTTTTGATATTTCGCCCAAAAATAAAATGAAAATTAAAAACCCCCAATTTATTTGCACATAAATTGGGGGTTGGTATTTTTAATCAACGATTTAGAAGAAATATCCGACTGTGAAATTCAGCATATTTGTTCTGTTCTCAGTCTTGAATTCTGTTCCCGTTGCATTCTCAATGAATTTGGATGAGGTTTTGCCCAAACCGAATTCATATCTCAAATCGAGATTCAGTTTTTTGATGTTCAAACCGGTACCGATCTGCCAGCCGAGACTCACATCGTCTTTGTCTGTAGATTTGACTGAACCGAAACCTTTGAGTTTGTCTTTTGCATTGATCGAAAACACAGGTCCGGTCTGCAGCTGAACCAATCCGAGCGCAAAAGTTTTTCCGACATTGACCGGAATATCGATTCTGCTTTTCTGCAATTCTCCGTCGCTGTCGTCATCTTTGTATTTGAACGAAGTATAGAGCAGTTCGGGCTGTACATAAAATCCCGCTGCTTTGATTCTCATCATCGCTCCTCCCTGGAATCCCATTGCTCCTTTTCCTTTGCTGCTGTATGTTCCGTCGATTGTTTTGAACACTCCTTTGTCAGTGTTGTAAACCGGTCCTGCCTTCAATCCGAAATCGATTGACTGCGAAAAAACCGACATTGAAATCAGTCCGAAACCGATTAAAAATAACTTCTTCATATTCTCTATTTTTTTGATGAATTTTCTTTTTCTTTTAGCAATACCTCTCTCAATTTGGTAAACAGCTTTGATGAATAAACGAATTCGATGGCCGATTCATTGTCCGTTGTCAAAATTTGTGTTTTGTCGCCGTACCATTCTTTGATTCCGTTTTTAAGAAATACGATGCTCTCTCCGATTTCAAGAACCGAGTTCATATCGTGTGTATTGATGATGGTGGTGGTATTGTATTCAACAGTGAGTTCGTGCAGCAACTGGTCGATCACCATTGCGGTCTGCGGATCGAGACCCGAGTTGGGTTCGTCTGCAAAAAGATATTTCGGATTGTTGACCACCGCTCTTGCGATTGCCACCCTTTTCTGCATTCCTCCTGAAATTTCGGAAGGATATTTATGAAAAGATTCGGGCAGCAGATTCACTCTTTCAAGAACTTCTTCTGATCGCATATTCATTTCTTTCATTGAAAGATTCGAGAACATTTCAAGCGGAAAACGTACATTTTCAACAACTGTCATCGAATCAAACAATGCACTCCCCTGAAAAACCGTACCAATCTCGCTTCTCAGTTTCTGTTTTTCCTCATAACTGAATTTTGAGAAATTTTTTCCGTGAAAAAGAATTTCACCTTCTGTCGGTATGATCAGTCCGGTCAGACATTTCAAAAACACGGTTTTGCCCGAGCCCGACTGACCGATGATCAGATTGGTTTTGCCCGATTCAAAAACGGTTGAAATTCCTTTCAAAACCTCTTTGTCTTCAAACGATTTTCTCAGATTCTTTACTTCTATCATCAGCTCAAAATTGTTTGGGTGAGAACAAGGTTCAAAATAATCAAAATCACAGAGGTCCAAACCACAGCCGAGGTGCTCGAACGGCCGACCTCAAGCGAACCTCCTTTGACATGATAACCGTAAAAGGCAGGTACAGTGGCAATTACAAATGCAAAACAAACCGTTTTAACAAATGTATAGAAGAACAGACGGTTGGCCATCGGCATCTGAAGACCGATGATATAATCTGATTTAGACCACATGTGTGTTGTCTCACCGATCAGATAACCGCCCCAGATTCCCATCCCGATTGAGATCATAATCAGAATCGGATTGAATAAAACAGATGCGATGATCTTGGGCATTACCAGGAATGAAGGCGAGTTCACACCCATCACATCGAGTGCGTCAATCTGTTCGGTCACACGCATGGTTCCAATACTCGAAGCGATGTATGAACCGACCTTTCCGGCAAGGATCAGTGAAATGATGGTGGGAGAAAATTCCAAAATCAAAACCACTTTGGTTGCGTATGCGATATAATAATCCGGAACCGGAATATCGGCTCCCTGAAAGTTTTGTGCCATCTGGATGGCGGTAACCGCACCCATAAACAGAGAGATAAAAGAAACCAGTCCGATCGAACTCATTCCCAAATCCCAAATTTCTCTCATCACGAGTTTACGGAACATCTTGCCGCCCTGCGGTTTGATAAAAACTTTCCTCATAAAAAGGAAATAGGCTCCTATATAGCTCAGCGCTTTTAACATAGGCTGCAAAATTAGACTTTTTTTTCAGATAAAGATTGTTAACTTTCACCAATGAATTTGGAACCGCTAATAAAATATCTGCCCGAAAATTCAATACACTATATATATGAATGGATTGGAGACGCGCGGCTGAAGATTCGAATCAAGTCAAAAAGAAAAACAAAATTGGGTGATTACCGGTTTGACAAAAAGACCGGGATTCACCAAATCAGCATTGACGGAACGATGGAGCCGTATCCGTTTTTCTTCGTATTGACCCATGAAATTGCACATATGATCGTCAGATTGTCTTATCCGGCAAATGTGAGATCACATGGTGACGAATGGAAAAGAATCTTTGGTGAACTGCTCGATCAGAGCATTGAAATTTATCCCGAAGAAATCAGAAGTCAGATCCGCAGACATGCACAAAACCCTAAAGCAAGCATAGGCGCTGACAAACATCTGCACAGCGCACTGTTTCTGGATGACGAAATGATTGAAATGCTGCTTGACAATCTGGAGGAAGGTCAATATTTCAGACTCAGGAAAAGAATTTTTCAAAAAGGTAAAAAGAGAAAAATAAGATATATTTGCAGGGAATTGAAGACCAATCGTTCGTATCTAATCAGCGGACAGGCGGTAGTAGATGAAATAATCAATCAATGAACAACAATTATTTTGGGATAATTATGGCCGGCGGAGTGGGTTCAAGATTTTGGCCGCTGAGTACAGGCGATTATCCAAAACAATTTCACGATGTACTCGGAACCGGAAGATCGCTTTTACAGAGCACATTTGACCGTCTGAAAAAAATAATTCCGGAAAATCAGATTTATGTGGTCACTCTGGCAGAATATTCGGAACTGACACTGAAACAGCTGCCCGAACTGTCGCCCGAACAAATCATAGCCGAACCAAAAGGAAGAAATACCGGGCCAAGCAATATTTATGCAGCGAAACTGATACACGAAATCAATCCGAAAGCAAACATAGTAGTGGCACCTTCTGATCATGTGATCATGGATGCACCCGGTTTTATAAAAAAACTAAGACTTGCGCTCAAAGAATCCGAAAACAAAGACATACTGATCACCCTCGGAATCAAACCGACAAGACCCGATACCGGTTACGGTTATATCCAGTTTCTGGCAGAAGGCCGTCAGGCGCTGAAAAAAGTCAAAACATTTACAGAAAAACCAAGTCTGGAACTCGCAGAAGTATTTTGTGAGTCGGGTGATTTTTTATGGAATGCCGGAATTTTTATCTGGCGTGCAGAAGTGATACTGAATCAGTTCAAAAAACATATGCCCGAAATGTATGAAGCGTTCAGCAAGATTGAAGGACTGAGAAATCACGAAACAAGAACCAAAGCGGTAAAAAAGACTTATTCGCTGATTCCGATGATTTCGATCGACCACGGAATCCTTGAGAAATCAAAAGAGGTGTATGTGATTCCGTCCTCATTTGGCTGGACCGATCTGGGCACACTGAAATCTCTTTATGAACTTTCCGACAAAAACAAAGATCAGAATGTGAAAAAAGGGAAGCATATACTGACTTACAACACAACAAATTCGATGATTTACACCACCCAGAACAAGGCGGTCATCGTTGACGGGTTGAAAGACTATATAGTGGTCGATACAAAAAGTGCGCTTCTGATCTGCGGAATGGACAAAGACCAGATGATCAAAACTTTTGTAAGCGATCTGAAACTGAACAAAGGCGAAGAATTCACCTGATAACCGAAACAAAATGCTTAATTTTTCAATACTGGGTTACGGCCACATCGGAAGAGTGCACAAAAAGGCAATCGAAGAAACCAAAGATGCAAAACTGATTTCGATAATCGATTCAAAATTCTCGGGTGAAGATCCGGGTGTTCCGGTTTATGGTTCAATTCAGGAATTTTTGGAGAATGACTCAATAACCGACATCGTTTCGATTGCTACGCCAAACGGTTATCACAAACAGCATGCAATCGAATGTCTGAATGCCGGAAAACATGTGCTGATCGAAAAACCGATGGCGCTCAATACAGCAGATGCAAAAGAAATTCTGGAAGCTGCAAATGCAAACGGAAAAAGAGTTTTCTCTTCGATGCAGCTGAGATTTTCACCACCTGTCCGTTTTGTGAAAAATCTGATTGAGCAGAATAAATTGGGTGAAATCTATATGGTGAACATCAGATGTTACTGGAATCGGAACAAAGATTATTACAAACAGCGCGACTGGAGCGGATCAGCCGATATGGACGGCGGCGTTTTGTTTACACAATTTTCTCATTTTGTGGATATTATGAATTTTTGGTTTGATGAAACCAACTGCGTTCATTCTTCATTTTTTAATTTCAATCACAGAGAAGTAACCGATTTCCCGGACAGCGGAATTCTTGAATTCAATGCTGACAACGCAAAGGGAAGCATGATTTTTACAACTTCGATTTACGAAAGAAATTACAAAAGCAGCATACTTGTCATTGCTGAAAAAGGTACAGTAGAAATTGGTGATCAGTATCTGAATCAACTTTTGTATTGCAATGTGGAAGGTGAAAATCCGGGAGAAGAAAATTCAACCGAAACCAAAAATTTCCATCCGCTGGCGATGGCAGAAATCATCAGTGCAATCGAAAAAAACAGAGCTTCTGTACTCGACGGAGAACATGCGGTCAGACTGATTGAATTTATAGAAGGCGCCCATCGGATCATCAAATCCGAGACGGTCAACAATAAAAATTAATCGCCAATCGGTTTGAATTGGGTTTCCCGATAATTTTTTTTCCATTCAAAATAAGCGATTACAGCAAGTACCGTGAAAATAAAAAACTGGATTGAAGTGATGACAAGACCTTTGTAAATAAACATCGGGATACAAATCAAATCACCCAAAATCCAAAAAAGCCAGTTTTCAATCTTCTGTTTTGCCATCAGCCACATTCCGACCAGAAATATGGATGTGGTGAAAACGTCCAGCCAGTTTGCCCAATCGAGATGGTCAAGGCCCAAGTCGGCGCCGTTCAGCACAAAATCATTGTCGAGCCAGGGTTTGAAATAATAAACCAGAATTACCAAAATCAGACTGCTCAAAAACAAAAGTGAGGCGTAAAACCATTCCTTTGAATTTGTCCATGAAACATTGACATGGATTTTGTCGGGTGAATTTTTTGACCAGAGAATCCAGCCGTAAATGCTCATTGCGGTATAATACACATTAATCAGACAGTCGCCGAGCAGACCAAACACAAAAAGCAGATAAACATAAATTCCGGTTGAAATGATTCCGACCGGATAGACCCATATATTTCTTTTCAGCGAAAAAAACACGCTCGAAATTCCAAGAACGACTGCGATGATTTCGAGTACGATCATCCATGTCTCATAAGTCCGATAGGGTTCGATCAGCAGTGAAAAAAAATCAGTCATTTAAAAAAACAGCCCGAAACGGTGTCGGGCTGATGAATTTTATAAAATTATCTTCTTGACATCAGAATTTGAAGCACATACCAGAAAAGCAGCATCAGCGATGCAAAAAGCGAAAGTGCAGCCGGCACATACTGATCGGTTCCGAATTCATTTTTGATCTGATAAGTTGAATAAAGAATACTGCCGGCAGCAAGAAGCACCATTCCGACAGAAAACCAAAGACCGAGATTAAATCCGAAGACGGTTCCGGCAACGATCAGACCCAGTGCGATAAAAAATCCGACAACCAGACCGGTTCTTAAAAATGAAAAATCGGTTTTTGTCATCAGTACGGCTGCAGTCAGACCCAGAAAGAGCGTTCCGGTGATGACGCCTGCCTGTGCAATCATCTGAGGTCCGCCGCCAAAATTCATCGCCAGATAAAGCAGCGGAACAAAAATAATGGCTTCGGCCAATATATAAAGCAGAAAACCTGCATACTGTTTTGTACGGTCTGCATTTCTGTAAGTCAGATTTTGAGCAACCCAGGTCACCGCCATAAATCCGCCCAAAAGCAGCAGCCAGGAATATCCCTGAAGACTCAGCATCAGATTGACCAAAGGATCGATTTTGAGCAGCACTGCTTCAATCCCGATAAATGCAAGTACTCCGAAAGCTACATTTGAATATGTTTTTCTGTAAAATTCAGCCTGTCGCGCAGCATCAGCGTGGGCAACAAGAACAGGTGTATTTTCAAGTCCGTTCATTTGATATTTTTTTGTAAAGTTAATTGATTTTAAAAAACAGTATGTCTTTGATTCAAAATTATTGATTTGAAGATTCTTCGTCCAAAACCCAGACCAGATAATAGCCTTCTATCAATTGATAATAAGCATGATATTTCTTTCGGCTGTTTTCGTCCCAAAGCCAGCAAATAATCGGGCTGTTCTCTTTCAGTTCAAATTTCTCCACCTTATAATGATTCAGAAAATTCCATAGATTTCCGCCATTGAGTTTGTAAAGACCTTCTTTGATTCCCCAGATTACATGCAGATATTCTTCTTTGTTTTCTTCGGGAATCCATTCCGCTTCGTCCGGTCTGATAAATTTATTCTGAATATTCAGGATTTTGTCGGTTCTTCTTTTTTCGATGTCTATACCTATATAATATTGACTCAGCCCTATACAGACCATATCGAACGAATGGCTGATCGACAATTGACGGCTTGCAGGCAGATAAGGTTTTCCTTTTTGGTTGTAATACACTTCAAAATCGAGATCGAGCACTTTGAGGCAGGCGCGCAGGCCGAGATATTCTCTTGCCTGTTTGGGATTAAGGGTCAGATACTTCATAATCCGATAGGGATTGAGTTTCAGATAATCGAGCAATTCTTCATCTGTTTCGGTCAGATGCCAGCAAACGATCCTTGTGGTTTCGTCATTGTGTAAAGAATTGATAATCGGCATTTATGATTGAGAAATTAGTTTGTAACTTTGCAACCCTTTTAAGATACGAATTTCAAAATTAGAAAATTATTTAGAGTTATGAGCACACAAGTTGAATACATTCCATTCAAAGTTAAAGATATCTCGCTTGCCGAGTGGGGAAGAAAAGAAATCAGACTTGCAGAAGCAGAAATGCCGGGTCTGATGGCTATCAGAAAAGAATACGGACCGCAACAGCCGCTGAAAGGAGCAAGAATCGCGGGCTGTCTCCACATGACGATACAAACTGCAGTTCTGATTGAAACTTTGGTTGAACTGGGTGCGGAAGTAACCTGGTCTTCCTGCAATATTTTTTCGACCCAGGATCATGCGGCAGCAGCAATTGCAGCAGCAGGAATTCCGGTTTATGCATGGAAGGGAATGAATGAAGAAGAATTTGACTGGTGCATTGAACAGACTCTGTTTTTTGGACAGGACAGAAAACCGTTGAATATGATACTCGACGACGGCGGCGATCTGACCAATATGGTTTTTGACAAATATCCCGAACTGACCAAAGAAATCAGAGGACTGTCCGAAGAAACAACTACAGGCGTTCACCGTTTGTATGAAAGAATGAAAAACGGAACACTTGCTGTTCCGGCAATCAATGTGAACGATTCTGTGACCAAATCCAAATTTGACAACAAATACGGCTGTCGCGAATCTGCAGTAGATGCGATCCGTCGTGCAACCGATGTGATGCTGGCCGGAAAAAGAGTGGTTGTCTGCGGATACGGAGATGTGGGCAAAGGAACTGCGGCTTCTTTCAGAGGCGCGGGCGCTATCGTTACGGTTACCGAAATCGATCCGATCTGTGCTTTGCAGGCTGCGATGGAAGGATTTGAGGTTAAAAAGCTGGACACAGTTGTCGGAAATGCTGATATCGTGATTACCACCACCGGCAATTTCGGAATTGTAAGAGGTGAACATTTCAAAAAAATGAAAGACAAAACAATCGTCTGCAACATCGGTCATTTTGACAATGAAATCGATATGGCGTGGCTGAACAAAAATTACGGTGATACAAAATATGAGGTCAAACCTCAGGTGGATGTATATAATATAGGTGGGAAAGAAATCATCATACTTGCAGAAGGCCGACTGGTGAATCTGGGTTGTGCGACAGGGCATCCTTCATTTGTGATGTCAAATTCATTTTCAAATCAGACGCTGGCACAGATAGAATTGTGGAATCATTCAGACAAATACAAAAATCAGGTTTATATGCTTCCAAAACATCTGGATGAAAAGGTTGCGTTTCTTCATCTTTCAAAACTGGGTGCAGAACTTGAGAAACTGAGCCCCGAACAGGCTGACTATATCGGTGTAAAAGTGGAAGGACCGTTCAAACCGGATTATTACAGATATTAATAAAACAGGAAAAAATCTAAAAATGTTTTCAATCAATTGAAATTGTAAGGCATTTTTTGTCAGAATTTTAAGTAATTTGTGATTTATAAAAATAATTTTATAGATTTGTAAATCCTAAAAAGAACCTAATATGAAAGTTACAATGACACTTGCGGCAGTTTTTGCCGGCGCATTCCTAACGGCACAGATTGGGATTACCGACAACAGTTCGATCAGTATGGATGCCTCTGAGATTCTGAAAATAGAATCAAATAACAAAGGTGTACTGCTCCCCAATGTTGAATTGACGAGCCTGACCAGTCCGGCACCAATTACCAATCCAGCCGAAAACCTTTTTGTTTACAATACCAATCCGATTGTCGGTTTGGGATTTTACACATGGAAAACCAACAAATGGGAGCCCCTGGTGGACTCAAGAAACGTATATGCTTATGCAGGTATTGTAAGAACTGAGCTTGCCCAGTCAACAGCGGAAATCCAGGACGATGATACAACCGGAGCAAATTCCTATAACATCGGTGACTCACCCGGCACAAGATGGAAACTGATTCCGGGTATGTCAAAGACCTTTGATGTGTTTTCACCCATTAACAATTTGTCAATCAGCGTAGGAGGAACCGTTCAAACCAAATCAAATGCGGTGCAACAGGCACATTCTTACGCAGTTGCTGTTTTTATAGACGATCAACTTGCAGCTGTGAGAAATTTTATTTTGCAGGGAAACACAACATGCATATACAGTGACTTCAATGTCTTTATGACTGTCTCCAACCTTTCGGCAGCCTCACATAAGGTTGAAGTAAGAGAAACTTTCAGAGTTGACAATGCAAACGGGACCCAGCAAAACAATCCGGGCGGACTTGTTTTCGGAGGAAAACATCCCGACTGTACCAATATCAACAATGACATGGCGCGTACACTGATGAGTATTCAAATATCTGAAAAACCCAACACACCTTAAATCATGAAAAAACTAATTTATCTTTTCCTGTTGCTGTTCACCTTTGGTCTGAATGCACAGGTCGGAATCAATACAAATACACCGGATCCATCTTCAATTGTTGATGTTTTTGCAAACAACAAGGGAATATCATTTCCAAAAGTTAATTTGGCCGGCATAGCAGACAACACAACTGTACTCAATCCGCAAAGATCACTGATTGTATTCAATACAAATGATGCATTGGTGGGCGGTGTCGGATACTATTACTGGACCGGAAACAAATGGGACTTCCTGTTTACTGACCTGAACGGATTTTTGCTTGAAAATCTTACCAAATATTATTCAAAATCAAATTCCACAAAAGAAGTTTTTAGCTCGTCCGATTATTCTAACACTCCGAATCCTATAGGTGCACCCTTGGCTGGAAATAACTGGAGAGTCGTTAATGATTTGACGATGACAGTCGAAGTTGACAGACCGCTCAATCAGACTTTGTTTACAGTGACCGGCATGACACAGGCAAGCAACACTTCCAGCGGAGGAAATATTCAGAGTGTAATCGGAATATTTGTAGATGATGTACTTGTTGACATCAAACCGATTTCAACTCCATTGGTTGAAAATTGCAGTTACAGACCATTTACGGTTTATGGCACAACCAATAATCTCAGCGCAGGCAGCCATTCAGTGAAAATTGCAATTAAAAATCTGACTTCAAGCCAAACTGTTGGTATTACCTGGGGTGGAAAAAACACAACCGGATCATGCAACAACAACAATCACCTGAATGATTTTGAAGCAAGAATGTCTGCTGTAGTTTTAATCAACCAACCTTTCAATTTCTAATATCATGAAAAGATTTTTAAAAAATACAATCGCTATTGGTCTGCTTGGACTATTTGGAGCAGTAAATGCACAAGTACTGATTACAAAAGACAAAACAGTGGACACGCCTGATCCGTCAGCAATTTTGGAGATCAGAGATACCGAAGCAGGTTTTCTGTTTCCAAAAACCGATTTCAACGGCACCTTTGATGATAACCAGAACCCTGTTCAAAATCCGGTCCACGGTCTTACGCTTTTGGATACAGGTACTGACAGACTGTATTTTTGGGATACCAATATTACTCCCAACAGATGGATTAAGAACTTCAGGGTCAATGATGCAGAAGCAATTTTGCAAAAAACGATCAATTATTCAGCCAATTCAACTTCCGGAGTATCAATAAACAGCTGGCCAACCAACCCGCCTACGTTTAATGAAAATTCAAACACAACCGGCTGGACCGACTTGGGAGTCAGCGTCACCATTTCGCCAACAAATGCAACCAACGATGTGTTTATTTCTGCCGAAGGAATGGCTCAACTGAATAACACCAACACAGATTACTACAGTTTTGCCATCGGACTGTTTGTGGACGGACAATTAAAGGTGGTTCGAAAATTCTATGCCGGAGAAAATTCTGCCTGCACATGGAAAAAATTTGAATTGAACGGTCTTTTTAAAGACATGGCAGTCGGAAATCATACTGTAAGATTGTACGCCAGAAATGTGAGAAAGGACTCAGGAACTGGAAATCCTGGTCTTTATTATGGTACTCGTGCTCCAAATACCACCTGTTCAAACATGAACGAAAATATGGCAAGGATATTCCTTACCGCTCAGGTAACCGAATAAATACAAATTATATAAAAACAAAAAATCCCGAAAGCAGTACTTCCGGGATTTTTTTGGTTATAACTTATAAATACTGATTAACTCGCCAGTATGGTCACCACATTGTGGCTCATCTCAACTACTCCGCCGTTGATATCAAAAAGGTATACGAACTCATTGGCAGGCGACTGTTTCAAATGACCGCTGAGGTTTTCGTAATTTACGGTTGATTTGGAGTGAACCTTGATCTTGATCGTTCCTTTTGAAAGTGAAGATACCACAGCTGCGTGATTGTTCAGCATCTGGAATTCTCCTCCTTTGCCGGGAACGGTCACCGAATCCACCTCGCCTTCAAAAACTACATATTGCGGAGTTATAATGTTTAATTGCATTTGTTCGTTGTTTAAAAATCGGTCGGATTAATGATTAAGCATTTACTTCAGCCAGCATTTTCTCACCTGCTTCGATCACATCTTCGATAGTACCTTTCAGGTTGAACGCAGCTTCAGGATACTGATCCACTTCACCGTCCATAATCATATTGAAACCTTTGATGGTGTCTTTGATGTCAACCAAAACACCGGGGTTTCCTGTAAACTGTTCTGCCACATGGAAAGGCTGAGAAAGGAATCTCTGTACTCTCCTCGCTCTGTGTACAACCAGTTTGTCTTCTTCAGAAAGTTCTTCCATACCCAGGATGGCAATAATATCCTGAAGCGCTTTGTATCTCTGAAGAATTTCTTTAACTCTTTGTGCAGTGTTGTAATGCTCGTCGCCAACCACTTCAGGTGTAAGAATTCTTGAAGTTGAATCCAACGGATCCACTGCAGGATAAATACCAAGTGAAGCAATTTTTCTTGACAATACGGTCGTCGCATCCAGGTGGGCAAAAGTTGTTGCCGGCGCCGGGTCGGTCAAGTCATCCGCAGGTACGTAAACCGCCTGTACAGATGTAATTGAACCGGTTTTGGTCGAAGTAATTCTTTCCTGCATCGCACCCATCTCGGTTGCAAGTGTCGGCTGGTAACCTACCGCCGAAGGCATACGACCCAAAAGAGCAGAAACCTCAGAACCCGCCTGTGTAAAACGGAAGATGTTGTCGATAAAGAAAAGTACGTCACGCCCCTGACCGGAACCGTCTCCGTCACGGTAATATTCTGCAAGTGTCAGACCTGACAAAGCCACTCTGGCACGTGCTCCCGGAGGTTCGTTCATCTGACCGAAAACAAAGGCTGCTTTTGATTCTTTTGCAAGTTCTTTGTCAACTTTTGACAAATCCCACTCTCCTTTTTCCATAGAGTGCATAAACTCATCGCCGTAACGGATAATTCCGGCTTCAAGCATTTCACGCAGCAGGTCGTTCCCTTCACGGGTTCTTTCACCCACTCCGGCAAATACAGACAAACCGCCGTGACCTTTTGCAATATTGTTGATCAATTCCTGAATCAATACGGTTTTACCCACACCGGCACCTCCGAACAGACCGATCTTACCGCCTTTCGCATAAGGCTCAATCAGGTCGATTACTTTAATCCCTGTGAATAAAACTTCTGATGAAACTGATAATTCGTCAAATTTTGGTGCAGGTCTGTGAATCGGCAAGCCGTTTGACTTGTCAACATTCCCCAGACCGTCAATGGCGTCTCCAACTACATTGAACACACGACCGTTAACCGCTTCACCGGTTGGCATCATAATCGGTGAGCCTAGTTCGAAAACTTCCTGTCCTCTTGATAAACCGTCGGTTGAATCCATTGAGATACAACGAACGGTGTCTTCACCAATATGCTGTTCAACCTCAAGAATCAGCGAGTTGCCATCTTCTCTTTTAATTTCAAGCGCATCATAAATTCTTGGAAGAACCTCTGCGTTTTCAAAAACAACGTCGATTACCGGTCCGATGATCTGTGCAATTTTACCTTTTGAATTTGCCATTATTTTTAAGATTAATTCGTTTAAATTCTGTTTTTCTAAATTTGGTGCAAATATAAGCCAATCAACTGATTCAATTCCAATGAAAAATAAGATTTTTATCAGTCCTGTTTCAATTGTCCGAATAAATTATTTTAAAAACTAATCCGCTGATTTGGTTATTGTTGTAAACCGCCACTGATCAGCCGTCCGGGTGCTCAATCCAATTTTGAATAACGGGCAAGCAGTTTTTCAAAATATCTCTGGCCGAGAATCCGTTTCAGCGTGATCGAAAATTTCTGAATCGGTTTGCCTACGGTATAATGCGATTTTAAATTTTTTCGGTAAATAAATTTCTCAATGATCGGTACCAGTTTTTCGGTTTTCATTCCGTGATCGACTTCCTCATCAATGATTTCCTGAAGTTTTTTGTATTTCGATTTATAATAAGGCGAAACCGTACTGTAAATCCGGCTGTCAGCAATCGATGTTTTGATGTCGCCCAGGCTGAGCGCAAAAATTTCAACGCCTGTTTTTTGATTTTCAAGCCGCAAAGCTTCTGTCAGCCGGTCGATTACTGATTTTGAAGCAGAATAACAGCCTCTGAATGGCAAACCGTGATTGCTGGCGATCGAAGAAATATTGATGATGTGACCAGAAGCCTGTATTCTCATCAGCGGAAGAACAGCCTGAATCGTGAAAATCACACCATAGACATTCACATTCAGCAGTTTGTCAAAATCTTCTCTTTTCACATCTTCAACCGTTCCGAGCATACCGATTCCGGCGTTGTTGATCAGTACATCGATCCGACCGGATTCTTCAATGACCAGAGCGATTGACCGAAAAACATTTTCGCGATCTGTCACATCGGTCGGTATGTGTGTATAATTTGACTGACTGCCTTTTGACCGCGACAATCCGTACACGGCGTGTCCTTTGGCTGCGAAATAGCCGGCCAGTGCTTCTCCGATCCCGGACGAACTGCCGGTGATTACGATTACTTTTTTATCCATTTGTTTCAGGATGCTAAACTAAATAAAATTAAAAAGAAATCCTTTTATAAGTTTTTGAATTGAGCAGTTGCCGGTCTTTTATCTTTTGAAATTATTCCGGTTTTTGATTTGAAAAATCAATGATATCATTGTTGTTTTTCCGCCATTCACGAAATTTCCTGTAGGCCTCTTCATCAGACCGGTTCAAATTGCTTCCGCATTTGTGCAGCAGAAATTCGACATACT
>JACFND010000034.1 GCA_019455045.1 Flavobacteriia bacterium | reverse complement strand
TTTTTGATAATGAATGTTTAACCAAAAGTGGTCAACACTAATCAGGGATGTTCAAGCCAAAAAAACGGTCAACATTAATCAGAGATGTTCAATTTTACAAGAAAAAAGTCTCACATCTCAAAGTCTAATGTCTCATGTCTAACTTGGAACCTGAAACCTAAATTTGGTAACTTTGCAAAACTTTTCAAATCCAATATGCAATTCAAAATTCATTCGGACTATCAGCCCACCGGAGACCAGCCACAGGCGATCCGTTCGCTTACGGACGGAATTGAAAACGGCGACAAATACCAGACGCTGCTGGGTGTGACCGGTTCAGGCAAGACTTTTACGATTGCAAATGTGGTTCAAAATGTACAGCTCCCGACGCTGGTTCTGGCACACAACAAAACGCTTGCAGCCCAGCTCTATATGGAGTTCAAAGAATTCTTTCCCGACAGTGCAATCGAATATTTTGTTTCCTATTACGATTATTATCAGCCCGAAGCCTATGTGCCTGCAACCGGACTGTATATCGAAAAAGATTTGTCGATCAATGAAGAAATCGAGAAACTGAGACTGAGCACCACTTCTTCTTTGCTTTCGGGCCGAAGGGATGTGCTGGTCGTAGCATCGGTTTCCTGTCTTTACGGTATCGGAAACCCGACCGAATTTCATAAAAATATCATTCACATCGAAGTCGGTCAGACGATTGCAAGAACAAAATTTCTTCAAAAACTGGTCGCATCTCTTTATTCAAGATCTGAAATTGATTTTGGCAGAGGTTCTTTTCGGGTCAGAGGCGAGGTTACCGATATTTTTCCGGCCTATTCGGATCAGTCGGTTCGGATCACTTTTTTCGGTGATACCATCGATGAAATCGAAATCACAGATCCGGCGACAGGTTCAAGAATCAATTCGCTTGACCAGATCAATATCTATCCCGCGAATCTGTTTGTAACTTCACCCGAAACTCTCAATCAGGCAATACGAAACATACAGATCGATCTTGGGAAGCAGGTTGAATATTTTCAGGAAATCGGAAAAGGTCTGGAAGCAAAAAGACTGCAGGAGAGAACCGAATTTGATGTCGAAATGATGAAGGAGCTCGGTTACTGTTCCGGAATTGAAAACTATTCGCGCTATCTCGACGGCAGACTTCCGGGTACACGTCCGTTCTGTCTGCTCGATTATTTTCCCGAAGATTATTTGATGGTAATCGACGAATCTCACGTTACCGTTCCGCAGGTTCATGCCATGTACGGAGGTGACCGAAGCCGAAAGGAGAATCTGGTCGAATACGGTTTCAGACTGCCTTCTGCGCTTGACAACCGGCCTTTGAAATTTGAAGAATTTGTCGCGATGCAGAATCAGGTGATTTATGTTTCCGCCACACCTGCAGATTATGAACTCAAACAGTCGGAAGGAGTTGTGGTTGAACAGATCATCCGTCCGACCGGACTGCTCGATCCGGTGATTGAAGTCAGACCCTCACTGAATCAGATGGACGATCTGATGGAGGAAATTCAAAAAAGAGCCGAAGAAGACGAAAGAACTTTGGTGACCACACTGACCAAAAGAATGGCCGAAGAACTGACCAAATATCTGGTCCGTTTTGGTGTTCGTACCCGATATATCCACTCGGATGTGGACACTTTGGAAAGAGTAAAAATCATGCAGGATTTGAGAGCCGGAATTTTTGATGTACTGGTCGGTGTCAATCTTTTGAGAGAAGGATTGGATCTGCCCGAAGTTTCACTGGTTGCTATTCTTGATGCCGACAAAGAAGGATTTTTGAGAAATCACCGTTCGCTGACCCAAACATCAGGACGTGCGGCAAGAAATGTAAACGGAAAAGTGATTATGTACGCAGACAAAATCACAGATTCGATGCAGAAAACCATTGACGAAACCGAAAGAAGAAGAACCCTGCAGATCAAATACAATACGGATCACCACAAAACACCACAGCCGATTGTCAAGAAAATTACTGCAATCAACACCCGCGCCGAGCAGTTTGAACTGAATCCTTATGAACGGAAATCAATTCAAAATTTTGCTGCGGAAGAAAGACAGAAAATCGGTCAGATGAGCGAAGAGCAGAAAGAGAAAAAAATTGCCGAATTACAGAAAAAAATGGAAAAGGCGGCTCAAAATCTGGATTTTATAGAAGCTGCAAAATTCAGGGATATGATGAGAGAAATCAAAGAAATAAATTAATCCTTATTGTCCGGGTCTGTTGATGTCGCGATGAAGCGGATAACCGCAGGTCTTGCAGAAATTCGCTCCGTCCATATGATTTGAATCGTGACAATGCTGACAAACCTGAGTATTTCTTTTGACCTGTGTATTTCTTACTTCCTTGTATGCGCCCACAGCGAGTATTCCCGGAACAGCAATCACTCCGTAACCCAAAACCATCACAATCGAAGCCAAAAACCGCCCCGATGAAGTGACCGGCGTGATGTCACCGTAACCGATGGTGGTCAAGGTAACCAGCGCCCAGTAGATTCCGGTCGGCATGGTCGTAATGTTCGAACCGGGTGTATCAACTTCCAAAATGTACATCAGCGATCCGAGAACCACACCCACCAAAATTACAAAAGACAGAAATACAACAATCTGAGCCTGTGTGCGTTTGAGCGCGCCAATCAACAGGTTTCCGCCTCTGAGGAATTTTGTGAGTCTGAAAATCCTGAAGATTCTAAACAGTCTGAGAATCCTAATGCTCGACAGATATTTTGTGGACGGATACAGGATTCCCAAATAGGTCGGCAGTATGCTCAAAAGGTCTATGATGCCGTAAAAACTGAAAAAATATCTCCAGGGCCTTCTGACGCAATAAAGCCGCAAACCGTATTCGACCGTAAAAAGTATGGTGATAATCCATTCAAAAATGACCAGCACATGATGGTACTTTGCATTGAAGGTAGGAACCGATTCAAGCATCGCCAGCATCACGCTCAGCAGGATGGTGCACAGCAACACGACATCAAACAGTTTACCGTAAAAACTGTCCGCTTCGAAGATGACTTCGAATATCTTTTCACGTTGTTTGGTTCTTCTGGATTTTTCAAGTTTTGGAAAAATCAATTCATCCTCCAAATCCATTTGGTTAAATTTGTCAATACGAAATTAATCATAATTTGTGAATTGATCTTTTTTGTGATTGATTAATCCTTTTTAAACGCTAAATTGCTGTAAAATGAATCTCAAAATTGAATCAAAATGAAAACAGTTCTGATCAGCGGCGGAACCGGACTGGTAGGTAGCGTTCTGACAAAGAAATTAAGGGCTGCGGGCCATCGGGTCAGAATATTGTCACGACAAAAAGGCGAAGATCATTTTTACTGGAATCCCGAAAAAAATGAAATTGATGCTTCAGCTTTTGAGAATCTGGATGCGGTCATTCATCTTGCAGGTGCTTCGATTGCAAAAAGATGGACAGCTTCATACAAAAAAGAATTGTACAGCAGCCGGATCGACACTTCAAAACTGATTTTTGAACAATTAAAAAAATCAAATACAAAAATCGACTGTTTCATTTCGGCTTCGGGTGTAAATTATTACGGAACCGAAACTTCAAGACATATTTTCAGCGAAGAAGATCCGAATTCCAATGACTTTTTGGGAAAACTCTGTGCGGACTGGGAAGCTACAGCATTTGATTTTGAACAATTGGGCGCAAGAGTCTGCGCACTCAGAACCGCTGTGGTACTTTCTGCCGATGGCGGAATGATCAAAAAACTGATTCCTGCTGCAAAATTCAATTTGGTTTCAGCTTTGGGAAGCGGCAACCAGATCGTTCCCTGGATTCATGTGGACGATCTCGCGAATATGTACAAATGGCTGATTGAAAATCCGAATCTTTCGGGTGCATTCAATGCTTCTGCCACTCAGATTGTGAACAGCAGAGAATTTACAAAAGCATTTGTCGGCGCGATGGGAAAGAAAATCATACTGCCCAATACGCCTGCATTTATGCTGAAACTGATTTTTGGTGAGACCGCTTCGATTATGCTCGAAGGCAGCGCAGTTTCAAACAAAAAAATAAAAGATACCGGTTTCAGATTTCAGTTTGATAATTTGGATACCGCTTTTAAAAATCTTTTGGATGGATGATGATGGAAATTTTTCCTGCTGAATTTCAGAAACAGAAATAAAAAACCCGGAACAACTGTCCGGGTTTGTATTTTAAATAGAAATTATCATCTTTTATTTTGACCATTCACCCCATGGAATCATTACCAACAGACAGATCATAGCGACCAGCGCCAGCAGCATGGTGACAATTCCAACGATTTTCTCCTTCTTTAATTTTGAATTGGCAACCGTCATCAGCAGAACTGCGGTGAACATCATGATCGGGTGTTCGAGCACATAAAAAGTGTCTCCGCTTTCCACCTTGGGTGAAATAAAATACAGAATTGCGCCGGTCACCAGCTGAACATGAAAAGTGATGATGGTGAATAAACCGAGTTTTCTGACAAATTTGTCTCTTGCTCTTCTGTTCAATGCGTAAAATCCAACGATAATCAGGAACATAACGCCCATCAGTATGGTCAGATAGGCCCAGCCGCTGTGGAAATGAAGTAGAATTTTGTATAGCATAATTTTATTTTTTCAATTTTTAACCAATGCAAAAATAACAAATAAGAAACACAATGCGGCCGATATTTGTATATTGAAATTTTCAGATCTCAATCTGATGATTCTCAACAGACTATCTGATCGCTTTCAGGCTCAAATCTTTGTTGGGCGCAGAATGTATAATCGCTCCCGACGATATAAAATCAACGCCGGTTTCAGCAACTCCTCTCAGCGTTTCCAAAGTGATTCCGCCCGAAGCTTCTGTCTCGCAGCGGTCACCGATCAGCGCGACTGCTTCTCTCATCTGATCGTTGGTCATATTGTCGAGCATAATGATATCGACCAGACCGGTTGAAAGCGCTTCTTTCACTTCATCCAGATTTCTGGTTTCAACTTCAATTTTCAGATTTTTGTGATTTTCATCCAGATATTTTTTTACCGAATTGACCGATTTTGTAATGCTGCCCGCATAATCGTTGTGATTGTCTTTGAGCATCACCATATCGTACAGTCCGTATCTGTGATTGTGCGCACCGCCGATTGCAACCGCCCATTTTTCACACATTCTGAAATTGGGTGTGGTCTTTCGGGTATCGAGTATTCTGACGCCGGTTCCTTCAACTTCTTTTACAGCTTCCAAAGCCATGGTCGCAATACCGCTCATTCGCTGCATACAGTTGAGCATCAATCTCTCGGTGGTCAAAAGCGATCTTGCCGATCCGCTGACTTTGAATGCGATATCACCCGGTTGAACAGCAGTACCGTCCGGAATCAAAACTTCAAATTTGAGTTCGGGATCAAAAAATTTAAAGATCTCACCCGCCAATTCAACTCCTGCAAGCACACATTCCTCTTTGACCAGCAGCTGAGCCGAATCTTTGACATCAGCATCCACACTGCCGAGTGTGGAATGATCTCCTTCGCCCACATCTTCTTTGAATGCTTCCGAAATAAAATGTTTCAGTCTTTCATCGGTTACATAATCGGGTCTTTTCATCTGATAATTTTTTTGAATAAAAAACGGTGACTTTTTGAGCCACCGTTCTTTTTTATAAATTATAGTTTATGAATTCAATGTTGCATTGACAGCTCTCACCGCTTCTGCTGCAGTTGCGAATTTTTGTTTTTCTTCTTCTGTCAGCGGAATATCAACAATTCTTTCCCAGCCGTCTTTGCCGATGATCACCGGCACACCCATACAGATATCGCTTTGGCCGTATTCTCCGTTGACCAGGATTGAACATGGGAACATTTTTTTCTGATCGCAGACAATCGCCTGAACCAGTCCGGATACTGCAGCTCCAGGTGCATACCAGGCTGAAGTGCCGAGCAGTTTTGTCAGTGTCGCGCCGCCCACACGGGTTTCTTCTTCCACATATTTCATCTGATCGTCGTTCAGAAATTCTGAAACAGGAACTCCGTTTCTTGTTGCTTTGGACATCAGCGGAACCATACCGGTGTCTGAGTGTGCACCGACCACCATTCCGTCAACATCTGAAATCGGACAGTTGAGCGCTTCCGCCAGTCTGTATTTGAAACGTGCAGAATCAAGTGCGCCGCCCATTCCGATGATTCTGTTTTTGGGCAGACCTGAAGTTTTGTGAACGAGATAGGTCATGGTGTCCATCGGGTTTGAAACCACGATCAGTATGATGTTGGGTGAATGTTTGACCAGATTTTGGGTCACGTCTTTTACGATTCCTGCATTGATTCCGATCAGTTCTTCGCGGGTCATACCCGGCTTTCTCGGAATTCCGGAAGTAATCACTGCAACCGCTGAACCTGCCGTTTTTGAATAATCTCCGGTGGTACCGGTGATCTTGGTGTCAAATCCGTTCAGAGATGCGGTCTGCATCAGGTCCATCGCCTTTCCTTCGGCATATCCTTCCTTGATGTCAACCAGAACTACTTCAGATGCAAAATTCTTGATCGCAATATATTCAGCACAGCTTGCACCCACTGCACCCGCTCCTACCACAGTTACTTTCATAATGTTTTTTTAATTTTTGATTGAGTGTGTAAAGATAAAGGTTTCAGCTGAAATTACTTAAAAACCTTTTGGCTTTATTTCGGTTTTGAAATTTGAGGGTTTGGTTTTGGAGCCTATTTAAATTTTACCGAAAATAAAATTAGAAGTGCATAATCATATCTTTGCATTCTTTTTATGTCCTTTTGAGCCTATTTTTCACTTTTCATTCTTGAATTATCCCGATAAGTCTTCAAATTAAAAGTAAAAAATCCATCTCAAAATTCCTATAAAAATAATTGCAATAAAATCTAAATAGGCTCTGACTTTATTTTTCTAATTTTGCCACCAATGAAATCAGTCGTAATCATCGGTGCCGGCAATGTGGCATTTCATCTGACCCGTGCGCTTATCGAAAACACGGTCAACGTCAGACAAATCTTCAATCGGACGCTTGAACACGCCGAAGAGTTGGGAATGGCAAACAATATCGGCTATACCGATAAGATTTCTGAACTCGAAAAAGCAGATCTGTACATCATCGCTGCTTCAGATTCTGCCATCGAAGAACTTTCTCATTATATTCCTTACGAAGATACGCTGGTCGTACATACTTCGGGTTCAATGAGTGTGAACACACTGAAAGGAAATTACAGAAAAGGAGTTTTTTATCCGCTCCAGACTTTTTCAAAAGTCAAATCGCTCAAATACGATGAAATCCCGTTTTTTGTGGAAGCTCAAAATGATGAAGATCTGAATGCACTTTATAATCTTGCACAAAAAGTTTCAAACAAAGTTTACAGAGTGGACAGCGAGAAAAGACTGAGACTGCACATGGCGGCGGTTTGGGTCAATAATTTTGCAAATCATCTGTATTATATCGGTGACAATATCTGTAAAGATGCTGATATTCCGTTCAATGTGCTTCAGCCGCTGATCAAGGAAACTTACAAAAAAATCAAGGACATGAGTCCGTATGATGCACAGACCGGACCTGCAAAAAGAGGTGATGAAATCGTGATTCAAAAACATCTTGAACTGCTCGACAGCGATTCAAGACTGCAGCAGCTGTATCAGCTGTTGTCAGATTCGATCAAAAGAACCTATTACAATGATTAGTTACAAACAAAAACTGAAAAATATTACCACACTGATTTTTGATGTGGACGGTGTGCTGACCGACGGAAGTCTGATTCTGACCGCTGACGGCGAGATGGTCAGAACGATGAATACGAAAGACGGTTATGCGATTCGGCTGGCGATTAAAAAGGGTTTCAGAATCGTTGCCATCACCGGCGGAAGTGACCGTATGGTCGAAAAAAGACTCAGATATCTGGGTGTAACCGATATTTATCTCGGTTCGAGAAACAAGCTGGATTCGCTTGAAGATCTGGTTTTCAGTTACAATCTGAAACCCGAAGAAATCCTGTTTATGGGCGATGACGTTCCCGATCTTGAAGTAATGAAAAGAGTAGGTCTGGCCTGTTGTCCGAACGATGCAGTTGCCGATATCCGTTCAATCTGCGAATACATTTCACTGCTCGACGGCGGCAAAGGCTGTGTGCGCGACATCATAGAACAGACGATGAAGGTGCAGGGAAAATGGTACGACAGTGATGACCACACCCAATCGGTTTAGAAATGCTCGATCAAAAATTAAAAAACAAAAAAATACTGCTGGCTTCAAAATCACCAAGAAGAAGAGAACTGCTGGCTTCGCTTGGGATTGATTTTGAAATTGTCATCATAAAATCGGACGAAGCTTATCCGTCCGAATTAAAACGCGAAAAAATCACAGAATACATTGCAGTCGAAAAATCAGATGTTTACGGAAAACTGAATCCGGATGAAATTCTGATTACCGCCGACACCATCGTTTGGTTCAATGACCAAAAAATCGGAAAACCAAAAGATAAAAACGATGCATTTGAAATGCTGTCCGAACTTTCGGGAAATACACATGAGGTTTTTACTTCGGTTTGTGTAAGAACCGATTCAAAAAAAATCTGTTTTTCTGAAACTACTGAAGTCGATTTTGATTTTGCTTCTGATGAAGAAATCCTTTATTATATCGAAAATTTCAATCCATTGGACAAAGCCGGATCGTATGGAATTCAGGACTGGTTTGGTTTTACAAAGGTTTTGGGCATACGCGGTGATTATTACAATGTGATGGGACTTCCGGTAAGAAAACTTTATCAGGTACTCAATTTGGAATTTTAATTGAGTTGAATTTAATCGTCTGCTGATTTTGTTCTGACCAATAATCTTTACTTTTGAACAGCCATTGAAAACATGTACAAAAACTTTCTGAAACGGTTTTTTGATTTGATTATATCATTTTGCAGTCTGGTAGTACTCAGTCCGATTTTTATTGCGGTACTGCTGATTTTGTTTTTTGCAAACAGCGGCAAACCGTTTTTTATACAGCCGAGACCCGGAAGAAATGAAAGAATTTTCAGAATCATCAAATTCAGAACGATGAACGACAGACGCGACCGCGAAGGAAACCTTTTACCGGACGCAGAACGTCTGACCGCCGCCGGAAAATTTATCAGAAAAACTTCTTTGGACGAAATCCCACAGCTGATCAATGTGGTCAAAGGCGACATGAGTCTTGTCGGTCCGAGACCGCTGCTGGTTCAGTATCTTCCGCTGTACAATCAGGTTCAGAAAAGAAGACACGAGGTTCGTCCGGGCATCACCGGCTGGGCACAGGTCAACGGTCGGAATGCGATCAGCTGGCAGCAGAAATTTGAATATGATGTCTGGTATGCGGATCATATTTCTTTTGGATTGGATTTGAAAATCGTATTTTTGACACTGAAAAAAGTGATCGCCGGCGAAGGAATTTCACAGCGCGGACAGGCGACCATAGAAGAATTTAAAGGAAATCAGTAATGTATTTATTCGGAGCAAGCGGACACGGCAAAGTGGTGGCAGAAATCGCTGAGGAACACGGTTTGAAAATCGAAGCGGTGATCGATGAAGATTCGTCAAAAACACAGCTTCTCGAATATAAGGTTACCCAAAATCTGCCCGAAGATCATTCCGAAATGCTGATTTCGATCGGCAACAATCAAAACCGAAAAAAAATTGCAGAACGCTATCCGAATTTCAATTACATCAAACTGATTCACAGCGGAGCTCATATTTCAAAAAGAGCAAAAATCGGCGAAGGAACAGTGATAATGGCTGGAGCCGTGATCAATTCCGAAACCAAAATCGGGAAACACTGCATCATCAATTCAAATTCTGTGATTGAGCACGAATGCGAGATCGGCGATTATGTGCACATCTCTCCCGGAGCCGCTTTGGCCGGAAATGTCAGTGTGGGCGAAGGCAGCCAGATCGGGATTGGCGCTTCTGTTATTCAGGGAATCAAAATCGGAAAATGGTGCATCATCGGTGCGGGTGCTGTGATTATTCGTGATGTGCCGGACGGTGTTACGGTGGTCGGAAATCCCGGTCGGATCATCGGCTGATCAGCTTTTTGATTCCATATAAGATTGCAGAATCAAAGTTGCGCTGACCTTGTCGATCAGAGATTTGTCCTGACGTTTCTTTTTCTTTGCACCCGATTCAAAAATCGCTCTTGACGCAATGATTGAAGTAAAGGTTTCATCCTGTCTGAAAACCGGAAGCTGTGGGAATTTCTGTTTAAAATTTGTAATGAATTTTTGAATTTCGGTTTCCAGCTGACCGACTTCGCCGTGCATCCTCATCGGCAGTCCGACCACGATTTCCTGCACATTGTTTTCGGCAATATATTTTTCAAGAAATTCAAAAAGTTTCTGGGTTTCAACCGTATCCAGCGGATTTGCGATCAACTGAAGCTCGTCGGTGACTGCAAGACCGGTTCTTTTCATTCCGTAATCGATGGCGATGATTCTGGGCATGCTGCAAATTTAGTGTTTTTTGTGAGGGTTGGAATTTTTTGGTACAGATGCGAGATATTCATATGCGACTTCTCTGAAGTCGAATCAAATCCACTAAACATTTTGCTACAAATATTCCACTTCTCCGAAGTGGGTAGTCCTGTGAATCAATTAAATTTAAAGTTAAATTTTATTAATTTCCGAAAGGATGATTTCGGAGAAATCAAATATTTGTAGAAAAGATTTCACCCGTCAAAAAACGAATTCGGAGAATTCGAATATTAACCATTATAATTTTGTAAATTTATAATCTCAGCTAAAATTTATAAGCCATGGCAGACACATTCTCACAAATCTATATTCAAATTGTTTTTGCCGTCAAAGGAAGACAAAGCCTGATTCAGACTTCCTGGGAAACAGAATTATACAAATACATCACCGGGATTATTCAAAATCGAAATCAAAAACTTTTGGCGGTCAACGGTATGCCTGATCATATCCATATTTTGATCGGGATGAGCACGAGCTGCTGTTTGTCTGATCTGGTTAGAGAGGTAAAAAAATCTTCAAATGAATTCATAAATTCAAAAGGTTTTTCAAAATTTAAATTTTATTGGCAAAATGGTTTTGGTGCTTTTTCATATCATCGGTCAGATTTGGACAGGATGATTTCATATATACAAAATCAAAAGGAACATCATTCGAAGAAGTCGTTTAAGGAAGAATATTTGGAATTGTTAAAAGAATTCCGGGTTGATTTTAAGGATGAATATCTTTTTGATTGGATCGAAGACATCGTTTGATTGAGATTGAGTTAATATGCAACTTCTCCGAAGTCGGAGTGAAATGGCGAAATGATTGGCTACAAATATTCCACTTCTCCGAAGTGGGTAATAATGTAAATCAATTAGGATTTGGAGTTAAATTTATAAATTTCCGAAAAGACTGATTTCGGAGAAATCAAATATTTGTAGAAAAGATTTCACCCGTCAAAAAACGAATTCGGAGAATTCGAATATGAAAATTGTCAATTGGAATTTTCAAGAAATCCAATGTTTATCGGATGCTTTGATTCAATTTCTTTAAAGTCGTAAAACATTAGGTTTTTTCAAGAAGTGCCTCAAAGTTTAGAAAGTATTAAATCAGAATTGTACAATTAGTATAATTTATTTATATTTGTAAACAGGAGACCGGTCAGAATGAAAGTAAAAATTTTAAGACTTAAAGATAATACGCTCATTGACGCTCGAATTTTAGATTCAAAGTATGCAAGTGTAAAACTTCCTTCAGTTGTTGACGGGTGGAGATTTAATTTTTCAAAACATTCAAAAAGAAAAGGATTTGAGACTTATATTCTTGTTAAAGAGGACAATCCATCTGAAATTGAAGGTTGTTTGATTTTTGAAATGAAAAAAGAAATAGAACCTTATATGTCTTTTATAGAAGTTGCTCCCCATAATCAGGGCGACGACAAAAGATACGAAAGAGTTGCCGGTTGCTTAATTGCTTTTGCCTGCAGATTAAGTTTTATGAAGGGAAATGATGATTTTAAAGGCTGGTTGGCTTTTGACATTTTAGAAGAGAAAAAAGAAGATGAAATTAAATTGATGGCAATGTATTCAAACAAATACGGAGCTTTAAGATATGATGAAACGATGATGATTATTACACCCGAAGGAGGTGAAAAATTAATTAATGAATTTTTAAAATAACTGTTTATGAAAAATAAAGAGATAAAGTTTGAGGATATTTGGGATGACAAAAGAAAAGAAGGCGTCAAAGAATTTATCGCCACTCAATCTGCCAAACAGTCCAAAGAACAAAAATTAACCAACAAATTGCTTTCTATTCAATACAAGTTGGAAGATTATATTGAAAATGATGATGAAAATATTAAAGTCATGAAAATTCTTGATTTTGTGAAAATGTATCTGAAAGCACTTAATTTGACTAAGAAAGAACTGGCTGATTATTTTGAAATGCGTGACAGCAATCTCCACAAATATCTTACAGGTGAAAGAAAATTAAATGCCGAAGTGGCTTTGAAACTCAGTGCCTTTTCACATACAAAACCCGAACATTGGTACAGAATCCAAATTAAGAATGAGCTTTTTGAATTAAGAAAAGAAAAACAAAAAATCGATGCCTATAAAAAATATGACTATCGTAATTTGGTTGAAATATAACATGTGAATATACTGAATACAAATACTTGGTCCTATCTAATCAATTCAATGAAATTCTCAGAAAAGATATTTTAATATGAGAAAGAGAGGTTATACCATTCTAATATTAATTCTATTGGCTTCTTCGTGCTATAGAAATTCCAAGAAGGAAGAAAAAACAGAAAAAGAATTCACTTCACTGGATGTTGAAATCAAAAATTTTACTTTTCTATCCATTAATGACAGTTTAAAAATGGATAACAAATTGAAAATAGAAAAGGCTTTAAAAGAGAAAGGATTATTTGAAGGTTATAATAATGAAGAAATTATATTTAGGATTCCCTCCAAATCTAAAGAAGGTTCGGATATTCTACTAATAGATAAAGTGCTTTTCTTATATTTTAAGAATGAGGTATTGTTTGGAATATACACCTATAACAATCCAGCTACTGAAACTGTCGAATATAATATACTCATTTTAGACTTTAAGAATAGCCAATATTATAACGAATTGCTTGAAGGAAAATTTAATGAGGTTGGTAATATAATTTCAGTTGGATTTTTGGATGAAAGCTATGAATTAAACGTCCTTATAAAGTATAAATACTTTAATGAAAACACTGAAAGATTTGTCCAATATTACTATGATACTGCAAAAATGACAAATATTGTTTGGAATCCGTAAGTTTCATTCATACAAATGATTGACACTTTCTGAAATGAAAAAATTAATACACACTAAAATTCAAATGAAACAATTCATTTATTTCCTATTTTTCATTCTGGTCTTCGGCTGTTCGACCAATATGTTTTTAGAGAACAAAACATATAAAATCAGTCATATTGAAGGTGAGCCAACAGATGTTCAAAAGCTCTTCTTTATGCTGGGAGACAATCAATTATCCAATGACTCTCTGTATTTTAGGTATGAAAAAGATGCTTTTAACAACTGTTATATATACAGCGGAAATAATTTGGCTTCAGCATTTAAAATTAAAAAAGATGAAAGTGAGAAAATCATTGCAGAAAATTATTTTCCAATTGAAGAAATGGGATACAGTTACAGAGATTCCAATCGGTTTCAGTATCAATTGAATATTGAAAAAGACAATGGTAAAATTCGTTTGGTTTTTGACAATTTGGAGGATTACGATTCCGAATGGGCAAAAAATAATCAATTGAATCAAAAGCTAATTATTGAAATCGAAAGCAACTAACCAAATTGCTGTATTTGTAAAAACTAATTTGTTTTCTGTAATATTTATAAACAATCTCAAAATGTTTTGTATTATTCTTTTGAGCTGATGATTTTCATGAATTCTCAATAAATTCAATCTCGATTTGGTCAGTCTCGATTCTTTTTGGGATTTTTGCTTGTTCAAAGAATTATAAAACACACAAAAGATGAAAAAAATATTTCCGGCGATTGCGCTTTTGATCGTATTCTGCGGTTTTGGTCAGAACAAAAAACTGAGTATGCAGGATGCGGTACTCGGTCTGGGTTCAAATCTGAGAGTCGAAAGCCTTCGCCAGCTCAATTGGATTCCGAACAGAGATGCTTATACCGAAGCGGTCGGCAATGTACTGCTGATGCGGTCGGTCCCTGATTTGAAAACCGATACCATTGCAAAAGCTTCTGATTTTAAAAACGGAAGCGTTCCCTTTTTTCAATGGATCGATGAAAACACTGCTTTTTATTCTGAAGGACAAAAGATGATGCTTTGGGACATCAAAACCGGAAAATCAAGTCAGTGGCTGGAACTGCCCGAGGGTGCGGAAGATCAGTCATTTGAAAAAAACACAAAATCATTTGCATGGGTGCTTGACAATAATCTGTATCTGCACGATTCAAAGGGTGAACTTCATCAGATTACAAAAGACGGCAGCTATGAAATCGTGAACGGAAAGTCTGTTCATCGGGATGAATTTGGAATCGACAAAGGGATTTTCTTTTCGCCAAAAGGAAATTATGTGGCATTTTACAGAATGGATCAGTCGATGGTGGAAGATTATCCGATCGTTGACTGGTCGACCGTTCCGGCTGTCAATTACAACATCAAATATCCGTTTGCCGGAAGAACTTCACATCAGGTGACACTTGGCGTTTATGATCCGAAAACCAAACAGACCGTATTTCTTCAGACCGGTGAACCAAAAGATCAGTTTCTGACCTGTGTGACCTGGTCTCCGGATGAAAAATCAATTTTTATTGCAGTCCTCAACCGTGATCAGAATCATCTGAAACTGAATCAGTATGATGTGAAAACCGGAAAATTTGTAAAAACATTATTTGAAGAAAAAGACGATAAATATGTGGAACCTCAAAATCCACTTTACTTTCTGCCCGGCGGAAATGAGTTTGTATGGTGGAGCCAGAGAGACGGTTGGATGCATCTGTATCGTTATGATCAGAACGGAAAACTGATCAATCAGATTACAAAAGGAAACTGGCTGGTGAATGAAATTGCCGGAATCAATGCAAAGAAAAAAGAACTGCTGATCACCGCAACCAAAGACGGAGCAATGGAAAAACATCTCTATTCAGTGAATTGGACCAACGGAAAAATTGAAAGAATCGATACCGACAAAGGTTATCATTCGATCAGCTCAAATTCAAACGGAACTTATGCAATCGACACCTGGACAAATGAAAGTACACCAAGAAAAATCGATTTGATATCGACCGACAAAAAATTCAAAAAGAATCTGCTGACTGCAAAAAATCCATTGGCTGATTACGATATGCCAAAAGTTGAAAATGTAACGCTGAAGGCAGATGACGGCAGCGATTTGTACGGCAAACTGATTTATCCGACTCAATTTGATGCCACAAAAAAATATCCGGTCATCGTTTATCTGTACAACGGCCCGCATGCGCAGCTGAATCTGAACCGTTTTCCGGCCAGCGGAAATCTGTGGTATGATTATATGGCTCAAAACGGTTATGTGGTTTGGGTGATGGACGGCAGAGGAAGTTCAAACAGAGGTTTGAAATTTGAACAGACCATTTTCAGAAATCTGGGAACCAACGAAATGGAAGATCAGATGAAAGGTGTTGAATATCTGAAATCGCTTCCATTTGTTGACGGCGACAGAATGGGTATTCACGGCTGGAGTTACGGCGGATTTATGACCACTTCTTTTATGCTCAGAAAACCGGATGTTTTCAAAGTCGGAGTTGCCGGCGGACCGGTGATGGACTGGAGCATGTACGAAATCATGTACGGTGAAAGATATATGGACACGCCGCAGACAAATCCGGATGGTTATTCAAAAAATCTGCTGACCGACAAGACCAAAAATCTGAAAGGAAAACTGCTTCTGATTCACGGAGCGCAGGACAATGTGGTGGTTTGGCAGCATTCGATCAATTTTCTGAGAGAAGCGGTTTCAAACGGTGTTCAGGTTGATTATTTTGTTTATCCGGGTTATGAGCACAATGTCCGCGGAAAAGACAGAGTTCATCTGATGCAGAAGATTTCTGATTATTTTGATTTGTATTTGAAGAAATAATTTCAATTCAGCATAAAAAAATCGGCCCGAAATATCTCGGGCCGATTTCATTATATCAAAATGATAAGAATTGTTTATTTAAAATCCGCATCGGAGACCGGTGTATTGAATTTCACATCCACCAGGTTGAATTCCATATCCATTCCCACATTCATCGTGAATGAATCCGGAATTTTGATGCCGTCATGGTCTTTGTATTCGCCAAAGGTGATGGTCTGCATGATTTTCTGACCCTGAGCTTCCAGTTCGGTTACCACACCAAGTCTCAGACCCGACTCCATATCATAATAATATTTTGTCTTGCCGTCCTCAACCACATAAGCATCTTTTCCGTTGAAATTTTCAATTCCGGTTACTTTCACGCCCTCTTTTTCTGACAGTGCCAGTTCGGGGAAAGGAAGTGCGTTGTATTTCATCAGTTCAACTTCATTTGCACCCATTTCGGTTTTTTGACCCTGCTGTGCGGTATAACCTTTTTTTCCGTCAAACACTGCTTTCTGAAGTTCCATTCCCATACCTGAGAAAATAGTCGAAGATCTGCCGTCAGCGGTATTGATGGTTTTCAGATTCAGTTTCATTCCCTGCATTTCGGTTTCGTAATTTGAAGTCATTGTGCTTACTTCTTTTACTTTGTCACCGCCGATTGCTTTGATGTAGTTTTCAAAAATATTTTTTGCACTCACATTTGCATCTGCTTTTTTCTGTTCGGGTTTTGCTGTCGGATTTCCAAATCTGTCGTAATAATTGATGTTATAACCCAATTTTTCCAATCCCGGAAGAACTTCTGAAGCCTTGCCCACAACCAGAATTCTTGCATTGTCATAGCTGAAATATTTTTTTGCAGCCGCTTCTACCTGTTCGGGTGTCACCGCATTGATGTTTTTGATGTAATTCTGATAAAAATCTGCGGGAAGATTCTGAGTTTGAACAAGCAACGCCTGTCTTGCCACAAATTCAGGTTTTTCGGCATCCATCACAAAAGCGCCGATCAGACCGGCTTTAACGGTTGCCAGCATAGTCGGATCAACCTTTGTGGTTCTGACTCTTTTCAGCTCTTTCATTGATTCGACAACCGCAGAATCGGTCACTTCATTTCTTACCGAAGCACCGGCTCTGAATTTTCCAACGTATTTATTTCCTGAAATTACAGAACGTGCACCGTAAGTCCAGCCGTGATCTTCTCTCAGATTCATATTCAGATACGAATTGAAATCACCGCCCAAAATTCTGTTGGCAACAATGGCAGGAAAATAATCGGGGTCAGTCATTTTCAGATTGACAGAACTCAAAATTCCGACTTCAGACTGAACTGCATTGGACATATCTACAAAATCGATTTCTGTTTTTGAAACATTTTTTGGTTCTGGATAATTTGAAACGGCAATGTTTCCTTTTTTCCATTTTCCAAAATTCTTTTCAACCAGTTTTTTTACATCGTTGAATTTCACATCGCCCAAAACAATCAGATAAGCATTGTTCGGAACCACATTTTCTTTGTAAAAACTGATCACATCGCTCAATTTCAGTGATTTCAGTTTGTCTTCTGTAACAAACTCACCTCTCGGATGATCAGCACCAAATACCAGCACATTTTCAACTCTCTGTGCATTGAATGTAACGCTTTTCTCATTTGCCTTCAGACCGTCAATTGTACGGTTGATTTCCCTGTCAAAATCATCTTTGTCAAAATAAGGATCTGTAAGACCCTGTGCCATCAGCTCGAGCGTTCTGTCAAAATATTTCGACAGTGTGTTTGCATAAGCACCGCTTGTACTGAAGTTGATGCTCGAACCCATAAAGTCGATTTCTTCCTGAAATTTATTTTTAGAAATTTTTGAAGTTCCGTTTCCGATCAGCTCACCTGTGATGTCGCTGATCCCTTTTTTGCTTCCTTCTGCAAACGGCGGATTGTCCAGACTCAGACTCATCACCGCTCTCGGCAGTTTGTGATTTTCAACCACTATCACCTTCAGTCCGTTTTTGAGCTGGAAAGTTTGAGGTTTTCCAAAATTCACTTCCGGAAAAGGTCCCGGTTTGGGCTGGCTCCTGTCGAACTGGGCCTGAGCGCCTGCAGCTAAAAATGTCATAACGACTAGATATATTAATTTTTTCATTTCTCTAATTTTATCGGTTTACAGCTTATTTTTTCTCGGGTCCGTAGATCAAAACCAGTCTCTGATTGTCGTTCAGATATTTGTTCGCAACATCCCTGATTTCCTCACGGGTGATCGAACGGTAGATATCCATTTCGTTGTTGATCAGATTTACATCACCATACAACAGATAGTATTCTGCCAGGCTGTGCGCCACTCCTTCGATATTCGAATTCGAATTCACATAATTGTTTTCAAGCTTGTTCAGCAGTTTCTCATATTCTCTTTCTGAAATCAGATCCGTCTGAAGTTTTTTCACCTCTTTTGAAAAATCATTTGTCAAATCCTGAAGAGAAGTATCGCCCAATGGAAGTCCATAAATGAAATAGGTTCCGTAGTCTTCCTGGCTGTAGTTGAATGAAGCCACCTGAAGCGCTTTTTTCTCGTCGTCAACCAGTTTTTTGTAAAGTCTTGAACTTTTTCCGTCGCTGAGAATCATCGAAATCATATCGAGTACTCTTGCGTCTCTTGTTTTCATTGAAGGTGTGCGGTAAGCAGTAATCACCATCGGAATCTGAACATTCGGGTCTTCCCATTCTGCATTGATCTGTTTTGTGATTGGCGCTTCTTCATAATGTTTTTTGGGTGTAACCGTTCCTTTTGCAATCGGACCGAAATAATCTGAGATCCACTGTTTTGCCTGATCTTTTTCAAAATCGCCGGCAACGATCAGCACCGCATTGTTCGGCACATAGAATTTATGGAAAAACGCAATGAACTCATCCAGTTTGGCAGCATCCAGATGTTCCATTTCGCCAATGGTCGTCCATCGGTAAGGGTGAACTTTGAACATATTTTCTTTCACCGCTTTCAGTATATTTCCGTACGGCTGATTGTCTATTCTCAGTCTTTTTTCTTCTTTCACCACCTCGTTTTGTGTATCCACTCCGATTTGGTTGATTACCGGATGCATCAGTCTTTCGGACTCCATCCACAAACCGAGTTTCAGACTGTTTGACGGAAAAACTTCATAATAATAAGTTCTGTCGTCAGTGGTATTTGCGTTGTTCTGTCCACCGTTTGACGAAACGATTTTGAACCATTCGCCACGGCCTATATTTTCGGTTCCTTCAAACAGAAGGTGTTCAAAAAAATGCGCAAAACCGGTTCTGTCCGGCTGTTCGTCTTTTGCTCCCACATGGTACATTACAGAGGTTACAACCACCGGTGCTGAATGATCCTGATGCAGAATCACATGCAAACCGTTTGGCAAATCGTATTCTTCAAATTCGATTTTTTGGGCATGGCTGCTCGCCCCTAGCATTCCCATTAATGCGAACATAAATCCAATTTTTTTCATTCTTATTTTAATTAATTATTTCCAATTAGTCAGGCTGAAGCTGTATTTGTTACAAAACAGTCAAAGTTTTATTGCTGTGGTTTGTATTTTTTCCAAAGAAGTTTCACATCAAATTCAAATTTACCCGAATAGGGATCGCCCTGCATCAGACTTTCAGAAACGATGACTTTGTAAATTCCTTTCTCTGAGATCGGATAATCGATCTCACGTCCAAAAGGTCCGTCCGATTTTCCGGTCGGATCGATGATCTGACTGATTCTCAGATTGGCTGTGCTGTCGGCGGGTGTAACTTTGAGCAACAGCCCGGTTGCGGTACTCGAATCAAATTCAAACACCGTCTTTTGCCTCGCCAGTTTTGAAGTATCAGACTTTGCCTTTGCCCACATGATTTGCAGTTTCACGGTATCTGCCGGCGGCTGAACGATTTCTTTTTGTTCCGTAATTTTCTGCGGATTTTCTTTTTTGACGGTTTCTGTCTTTTTTGATTTTTTTGAAGTTTTTCGAACCGGTTGTTCGGGTTTGTTGTTGATTCTTTCGCTGATCAGATCCTGCGCATATTCTTTTTTGTCAAACTGCACCGGTTTTGAAATTGGAATCTCGGGTTCTTTATGACAGGATGCAAAAAGAAACACAAAAATCAGGATTCCGGACAGTAAACGCATGAATTAAAAACTTTGGGTAAATTTACGATGTTGAATGGAATTAATGAGGGTATTGAAATTAAAAGTGGTAGTATCACAAAATAATGTTGTTATTATAATTGTTTAAAAAATTGAAAATGAGAAAATCAATCCTGATTATTTTTCTGCTGATTTTTAATTTGGCCATTGGCCAGGAAAAAATTTATCAGTTGATTTCAAAAACCGAAAATTCGGATATTGATTATAAGTCATTTGAAAGATTTGATGATTTGGAAATCTATAAAAATGATGGTTTGAAGAATGCATTCAAACCTGTAAGAGGAAAATACACTGTTTATTTTTTTATTTCAGAATTTATGGGTGATTCATTTGACGGCACCCGAAAAACTTTTCATGATTATTTAATTTTAAAAACCGATCCAAAAACCGATCTGATTACCGATGGATTTCAGTTTACGATTGAATGGGCTGAGCCGCCGCCAATTACAGATCTGTATCGATTAACTCAGAAGACTGAGAAAATTAGAAACAATTTGAACTTGAATTTATTGAAAATGCAGGCAGTTGATTCGGAGTATTATAGTGAGATTAACAAAGAATTGAATGACAACGGAATTTTAAAACTTGAATAATCTGATTCTGTTTTCTTTTAAGTGAATTTGGTTAAATATTGTGTAAATTACCACTGAATTCTAAACTAAAAGCCAAAGAAAATGGAAGTCAAAACGTGGAAGGAAATAAAGGATAATTTTTACGGAGAAAAAGGGGCTGAAAGAAGAGATCAGCTTGAAAGAGACTTTGAGTCTTTTAAAATAGGTCTTCTGATTAAAAAGGCGCGTGAAGAAAAAGAGCTGACCCAAAATCAGTTTGCTGAAATTATTCATAAAAAAAGAGAATTCATTTCAAGAGTTGAAAATGACGGGAGCAATATCACACTAAAAACCTTATATGATATTGTTGAAAAAGGTTTAGGAGGAAAAGTCGATATAACAATTACACTCTAAAACTTTAATCAAAAAAAGACAAAGATTAATTTTAAAAATCTTCAATCTGTTTAAAAAACATTCAATTCAAAATCATGCTTTATCATCAAACTTCAGGAAACGGCAGCGCGGTGCTGCTGATACACGGTTATCTCGAAAATCTGAAAATGTGGGACGATATTTCTTCGGAATTGTCAAAAAATCATCTGGTCATCCGATGTGACAATCCGGGTCACGGCAGATCACCAAATTATTCCGAAATCCACAGCATGGAACTGGCTGCTCAAAAAATCAATGAGGTAATTGAAAGTCTGGGTGTGTCTGAAGTTTCGGTGGTCGGTCATTCGATGGGCGGCTATATCACACTGGCATTTGCAGAACTGTTTCCCGAAAAAGTCAAATCAATTTTTCTGATGAATTCAAGCTCGCTGCCAGATACCGATGAAAAAAAGGAATTGAGAAAAAGAGCAGCCGAAGTGGCTCAAAAAAATATGGAAGCACTGATCAAAATGAGCATTCCGCTGCTGTTTGCAGAAAATTCAGAAGGGCTCGAAAATCAAAAAGAATTTGCAAGACAGATGATGCGCGAAACTTCAATTCCGGGTGTACTCGCTGCATTAAAAGGTATGAGCCAAAGACCCGACCGGACAGAAATTCTTCAAAATTTTGAGGAAAAAATCGGTGTAATTCTTGGCACAAAAGACAAAACCGTAGATCCGAATACTTTTAAAAATGTAATTCCCCAAAAAGACAATATTTCAATTCTCGAACTCGACTGCGGTCATATGTCGTATCTCGAAAAACCGGATGAGACACTGAACTTTCTGAAAGAATTTATCGGCTGAAAAATTAATTTTTGTAACAAAATCAAAATCAAAAAGACTAATGGAACAGTTTGACAGATTATGAAAAAACTGATTTCACTTTTTTTGATATTGATGTTCGGCCTCGGATACGGTCAGCAGAAATGGAGTTTGAGACAGTGTGTCGATTATGCGGCTCAGAACAATCTGACGATCAGTCAGAGCAAAATTCAGGAACAGCTGGCTGAAAACGATCAGCGTATTACAAACAACCAGTGGCTGCCGACGGTTTCGGGTCATTTTGACAATTCGCTGACAATCGGCACCAATCATCCGTCGATTAACAAAGGCTATCAGCAGTACGGCAACAATCTGGGTATCAACTCATCAATCACGATTTACAACGGCGGACTGCTTGGTCTGAACAATGAAAAAGCTGCTTTGAACATTGAATCACAAAAATTTCAGACCGATAAAACCATAGATGACATTTCACTGATGGTGGTCAATTATTATCTGAATGTGATGCTCAACCGCGAACTGCTGGAGATCGCTCAGAGCAATCTTGAAATCAGCGAACAGCAGCTCGACCGTTCACAAAAACTGTTTGATGCCGGACGAAGCGCAAAAGCGGATTTGGTGCAGGCAGAAGCAAGTCTGGCACAGGAAAAGAAAAATGTGGCGGATGCAAAAATCGAAGTGGATAGAGCGCTTTTCAATCTTTCGGTTTTGCTGCAACTGCCCGATTATCGCGACTTTGATGTGGAAACCATCACACTTCCTGACGATCTGACACTTCCGCTTTACGATCTGGATCAGGTGGTGAATATCGCGTACAGCAATCAGCCGGCGGTCAAAAAGGCATCGACCGATCTGAAAGTTGCAGAAAAAGACATTGAAATTGCAAAAACAGGTTTCAAACCGACCATCAGCGGAACCTACAATCTGGGGACTTCCTATGCGGATTATTTCAACAAAGGACTGATGACTGACGCCTGGCTGAGTCAGTGGTATGACAATATTACCAATGTATTTGGGGTAAGTGTGAGCATCCCGATTTTTGAAAAACACAACAACAAACTCAATGTTGAAAAAGCTCAGATCAGCCGATCGATGGCAGAAAATCAGATGGAACAGCAAAAACAGACCATTCGAGAAAATGTGCAGGCAGCTTTTTTTGATGCGAATTCAACCTTCGAAGCCTATGAAGCTGCAAAAGAAAGCGTCCGTTCAAATGAAATTTCTGCCGATTTTGCACAAAGAAGTTTTGATGCGGGCGTATTGAATCTGTATGATCTGAATATTGCAAGAAACAATCTGATCGTTGCCAAATCACAGCTGGCGCAGTCAAAATACAATTTTGCATTCAGAATGAAGGTGCTTGATTTCTATGCCGGAATTCCGCTCACTGTCGGTTTGGAATAATTCAAAGACTGAAAATTTCGGATTCTGAAAAAGCTTTGCGGTTTTATTCATTAGTTTTGCAAACCGAATCTTTATCGGTCAGCCGATGAAATTCTAATTTACAGCCAATGACAATTCTCTATTTGGAAACTTCAACCAAAAACTGTTCGGTCGCTTTTTCAAAAGACGGCCAGTTGTTGAGTCTTTGCGAAGAATATGACGACAAATACGGACATTCAGAAAAGCTGCATCAGTTTGTAGAATGGGCTTTGGAAGGCGCAGAAATCGAAATGAAGGATCTGAATGCGGTTTGTGTTTCAAAAGGTCCGGGTTCTTTTACCGGTCTCAGAATCGGAGTTTCTGCCGCAAAAGGTTTTTGTTACGGTCTGAATATTCCGTTGCTCTCGCTGACTTCACTGGAAATTCTGACGCAGACCCAAATCGGAAAGAATTATGATTTGATCATCCCGATGATTGATGCGCGCAGGATGGAAGTTTATACCGCAGTTTTTGACGGAAACGGAAAACAGATTTCGGATACCGAAGCAAAAATTCTGGACGAAAATTCATTTTCAGAATTCAAAGACAAAAAAATTGCATTTGTTGGTGACGGTGTTGAAAAAAGCAAAACAATTCTTCAGCTGCCAAATGCTGATTTCATTGAAGGCGTTCATCCTTCTGCAAAAAATATGATCGGTCCGGCAGAAATCAAATTTAAAAAAGGCGAATTTGAAGATGTGGCCTATTTTGAACCTTTTTATCTGAAAGAATTTCGGGCAGGAAAGTGATTCCGAAAAACCCTTGAAGGGTTTGAAACCCTTCAAATATTGATAGCTGCAGATTATAAATTGATTAATTAAATTTTGTAACTTTGATATCTAAAGAAAATTAAGATGTCTCAGATAATATCAATAGATTATCCTGAATTTTTAGCAAATTCAATGCGGTTGAGCAAAGATGATTTTGGAAAGGAAATAAAAGTTTCTGCGCTTGTTAAACTGTTTGAAATGGGCAAGATTTCTTCCGGAACAGCTGCAAAAGTATTGAAGATATCCAGAATTGAGTTTTTAGATTTACTTGAAAAATACAATGTTGGATTCCTAAATTCAGACAATTTGAAACAAGATTTGGAAAATGCTTAAGATTGTTTCTAATACAACACCAATAATTTCACTATTAAAAATAAACAAACTGAATTTGCTTCAGAAACTTTATGGTGAAATTATTATTCCACAAGAAGTTTATTTCGAAATTGAAAAAGGAAAGTCAAAGAATTATTACATCGACCTGAATACAATTGATTGGATTAGGATTTTGAAAATCAGCAACCCGGAAGCGGTTTCCTATTTTATTGATTTGGACAAAGGAGAAGCAGAGACAATAATTTTGGCAAATGAAATTAAAGCTGATTTGGTAATAATTGATGAGATCCTGGGAAGATTTCATGCAAACAACATCGAATTAAAAGTTACGGGAACTATAGGATTACTCTTAAAAGCAAAGGAGGCAGGTCATATTGATCAAATTAAACCCTTGCTGTATGAATTAAAGAATAAAGGAATTTGGTTGAGTGAGGATTTAATTAATGAAATTTTAAAATTGGCAAACGAGTAGTCAATAGTCTATGATATGAATCTCAAATCCAAAATACTCACTGTCTTTCTTCTGTTTTTTACAGTGAATCTTGCCGCTCAGGAAAGTTTGAAAATTCTTGAATCTTATATTTTGGAAGATCTTCAGGGTGAAAGAATTTCAAAACGGGCATTGCCGGCAAAAGATTTAAAATGGATACTTGAGATGTATTTTGAGAATACGCTGATAATACCCACAGAAGAAGAAACATTTGAACTGGTCAAATCAAATTTTACACTAGATGATAAATTTCCGGCCGATATTGAATTTCATGATTTTTCATTCAAAGCCAACAAAAGAAAAAATATCAGTCTGAGAT
>JACFND010000033.1 GCA_019455045.1 Flavobacteriia bacterium | reverse complement strand
TCAAAGATGAATGATTTCTTTTATACTCTTATAACAAAAACAAACATATAAGGGCGGGGTAAAAATTGAGGAAAATTCACATCAGTTTGATTGTCCGAAGACGGCTGATGAATCATAAAATTAATAGTTGAAAGTAAATTTATTTCTGTTTTCTTCTTTTGATTTCTTTTTGAATCAGCGAAAGTTCACGACCGGTCTGACCTGCAACCGAAGTATTTTCCTGCGCGCGTCTGACCAGATAAGGCATTACTTTTTTGATCGGGCCGTAAGGCAGATATTTCGCCACTTTGTATCCTTTGCTGCCCAGAATAAAACTGATGTTGTCGCTCATACCGTACAACTGGCCGAACCAGACACGGTAATCACCTTTTTCAATATTGTTTTTTTCCATCAGTTTGGTAAGCAGTTCGCAGCTGTATTCGTTGTGGCTTCCTGCAAAAAGTGAAATCCTGCCGATTCTTTCGATCATAAATTCCATCGCTGCATTAAAATCTCTGTCGGTGGCCTGTTTGTTGGGCTGTATCGGATCTTTGTAACCCATTTCTTTTGCGCGTTCACGTTCTTTTTCCATGTAGGCACCGCGAACGATTTTGAAACCGATCAGATAATTTTCTCTTTCTGCCTGCTCATAAATCTTTTTCAGATATTCAAGTCTGTCGTGACGATACATCTGAAGCGTACTCCAAACAATGCATCTTTCTTTGTTGAATTTCTGCATCATTTCGTCCATCAGATCGTCGGCTGCATCCTGCATCCAGCTGTCTTCGGCATCTGCCATGATCGGCACACCGTTGTCAAAAGCATTCTGACAAACTTCGAGATATCGCTTTTTGATATTTTCCCAACTTTCTTTTTCATGATCTGCCATCGGCATATTGTGACCGACTTTTTCATAAATATCGATCCGTCCGAAACCGGTCGGTTTGAAAACCACACACGGAATTTCATTCGGATTCTGTTTTGAAATCTGAATCAGTTTCAGGATTTCGTCTTTTACATGGTCAAATTCTTCATCGGTTGTCTGGCCTTCTACCGAATAATCCATGATCGAACTGACACCCGATTTGTAAAGATTTTTTGCGACCACCAGACAGTCATCCGTGGTTTCTCCGCCCACAAACTGTTTGTAGATCGTATTTCTGACCGCAGATTTCACAAACGGAATTTCAGTTGCAAAAGGAATTTTAAAAAAGAAAGTTCCAAAATTGGTCAGTGCGGGGCTGCCCAGCAATTTGAAAAGGAAATGAGCCTTCTTCAAATCTTTGTTTGATTTCAGTTCAAAGGCAGTCTTGGTGTCGTCAAAATAGGCCATGTTTATAAACGATTTGAGATTACAAATTTATGGATTGAAAACAGATAACTGTTAATATTTCTATGATTAAAAAAACTGATTTTTTAGGGTTTAAAAGCCGAGTTCATCATCCGAATCGTCGTCATCCGCATCTTTGTAATCATCATAATCACTGTCGGTTCCGAATGAATCCTGAGGATTGACGGTCGGCAGATTGATTGAATTCCCCAAATCTTCATTTCCGGCATCTTTGTTGATCGAGCTTTCAATAACAAAATTTCCGTCCATAAAATCGTCTTCCAAATCCATGAATTTCGCCTGCTCGCTGATAAATCTCAAACGAATATTGTCAAGCGATCCGTTTCTGTGTTTTGCAATGATGAATTCAGCCTGACCGATGCATGAAGTCGCGTTTTCATCATCCCACACTTCAAGTTTGTAATATTCGGGTCTGTAAATAAATGAAACGATATCGGCGTCCTGCTCAATCGCACCCGATTCACGAAGGTCTGAAAGCAGCGGTCTTTTGTTGCCGCCTCTGGTCTCGACCGAACGAGAAAGCTGTGAAAGTGCAATCACCGGAATGTTCAGCTCTTTTGCAATTGATTTCAGGTTCCTTGAAATGGTTGCAATTTCCTGTTCACGGTTTCCGGTTGCTTTGGATCCGCCCAGGGTCATCAGCTGAAGATAGTCGATCACAATCAGTTTGATTCCGTGCTGAGAAACCAGTCGTCTTGCCTTTGCTCTCAGGTCAAAGATGGAAAGCGCAGGTGTATCATCGATAAAAAGAGGTGCTTTTTCAAGTGTTTTCACCTTTTCAAGCAGCTGTTTCCATTCATGATTTTCAAGGGTTGCTTTTCTCAGTTTTTGAGAAGAAATTCCGGTTTCGCTTGAGATCATACGGGTAATCAGCTGTACACTTGACATTTCGAGTGAAAAAATCGCAGTCGGTATTTCCTTATCAACCGTCATATTTCTCGCCATTGACAGCACAAATGCAGTTTTACCCATACCAGGTCTTGCCGCGATGATCACCAGGTCTGAATCCTGCCAGCCCGAAGTGATGTTGTCGATTTTCTCAAATCCTGAAGGCACGCCGCTCGGACCGTCTTTTTCAGAAATTGCCTTGATTTTTTCAAGCGCCTGATGCACCAGTGAATTTGAATCTGCATAACTTCGTTTGATTCCTCTTTCTGCAATTTCAAATAATTTTCCTTCCGAGAAATCGAGCAGTTCAAGTACATCTGTGGTTTCATCGTATGATTTGTCGATGATATTTGAAGAAATCTCAATCAGCTGTCTCAATACATATTTTTCAATCAGTACCCTTGAGTGATATTCGATATGTGCTGATGATGACACTTTTTGGGTCAGCTGAATCAGATAATATTCGCCTCCGCAGAGTTCAAGTCTGCCTTCGTTTCTCAGTTCGTTTGAAACGGTCAGCAGGTCGATCGGCTGGGTGGCGTTGAACAGTTTCTGGATGGCAGCAAAGATGGTTTGATGCGCGAGTTTATAAAAAACTTCCGGGAAAAGAACATCGATAATTTCATCGATTCCTTTTTTGTCAATCATCATGGCACCAAGCACCGCTTCCTCCAAATCAATGGCCTGCGGTGGCAGTTTCCCCCGTTCTAAACTAATGATTTCCTGATCTTTACGTTTTATCGATGTGATTCTTCCTATTTCCTCCATAAGCTGGGCTAAGATAAGAAATTGTTGACCAAAGAAGACTAATTTTTTCTGAATAAAGTTGTCAACAGCTTTCAATTTCTGTTAAAGTTTTATTGTGAATAATTTAAAGGCACGGAATTTGAAAACCTGATTTTTATCATGATGAATTTGAATTGCAATTCAATTTTTAAAACTGCTAAAATGTAAATGTACCGCTTGATTAATTGTTTAATTTAAAATCGCGTTACAATGAAAAAAAACAGACAATCGTGGGAAGATTTTCTATTTGAAAATCGAAACAAGGCATACGGTGCCTATGAACTGAGAACAAATGCAGGCAAAACACTGCTGAAATCTCTGCTGGTGATCGTTTTCTCACTCGGAATTGCAATTACTGCATTTTCTTCATCATCAAAAGACGAACCGGTGATTTATGACGGAAATCGACCTCCAACTTTTAACCTGACAAAGATTGATGAAGGTAAAAAAGAAATTCCGCCAAAAAAAGTTGAATTGCCTCCGCCTCCAAAAGTTAGGGTGAAAGAAAAATCGGGAGCAGATGTGGTGCCAACTCCCAAAGCCGATCCGCCGGTTGAACATCCGCTGGCACAGCAGACCGATCTTGGCATCACAAAAGGTGATGAAAACAGCGGTGATGCCGGAAATCTTGGGGCCCTCAATCCTATCAGTGATCCGAACAATACAGGCGACAACGGAAATGTTGCCAGTCAGCCCGATCCGGTTCCGGTGCCCGACACACCCAAAACGATGAGTTCAACACAGGTGACCAAAATGGCTGTTTTTCCCGGTTGCGAAAAATCAAAAACCAATCAGGATTTAACCAACTGTATGGCGACAAAACTTTCTCAGGAACTCGGTATTGAGCTGAGAGATTTTGAAGACATTGCAAACAAAAACGGAATTGACAAAGCAAATGCAAAACTGAGTTTTGTGGTGGACAGAAACGGAAAAATTATTCAGGTTCAGGCGATGAACGGCGGAAACAAAGAACTCAGCGCCGAAGCTCAAAAAGCATTGAATAAGATTTCGAAAAAACTGGTGCAGAAAGGCAAATACATCAAACCGGCAGAAACCGACGACGGAACAGCAGTCAATCTGATATTCAATATACCGATCAGATTTGATTTGAAATAAACAGGCGTTCTTATTTATTGAGACAGGGGAAATCAGTTGATTTAAAAATTGATTTCTCCTGTTTTATTTTTCTAAAGATTTGTAATTGATCAGTCCTTTCAGAGCTGGAAAAATCACCATCAGAAAACCAATAATCATGGTGGTGCCCGAAACTGCAAATACGATAAAATAAGGTTTGAGCGAATAAATCATTCCGAGATAAGGCCCTCTGTCTTCGCTGAGCTGCCAGTATCCTTTTACAAATCCGGCAATGACCAGACTCAGAAAAAATATCGGAAGACTGATTTGGATGATCCAATAACCGATATTGATCGATTTCATATTTTGTTCAACCGCTTTCTGTTTTGAAATCCGGTCAAACACAAAAGACATCAGCAGCATACTGTTGATTCCGATGGTTGCGCCCATTGTATGTCCGACCACCACATGGGTGCCGTGCATATAGATATTCAGCGCCGGAACCGACATACAGATGGCAAGACCCAAAGTGATAAAAACCCAGATGTCTGCGGACATAATGAATCTGTAACTCAAAATGTGATAATTTTTTTGAATCGAACTGATCGAATCGCGCCACAGCCAAATGATTCTTGCAAACAAAATCAGTTCGGTCATACTGACTGCATAAGCGATGTGTTTGACATACGGAAAAGTCGGTAGGGTGTAAATATGATGTCCCCAGTTGAACATTCCGTTGAACAGTCCCAGAAAATAAAGCCAAAATGCAATGTTTGAATAACTGTATTTTTTATTGCCTGCGATTTTGTCCATCAGATAAATAGAAGAACCGTAAACCAGCATATTCCATGCACCGACAAGCGATCCGTATGATTTCCACTGAATCGTCATATCATGAACAATTTCATTTCTGAACCATGCAAACAGCCAAAGATTTGATTCGGTGTAGGTAAACAGAAAGAAAACCACACCGGTGAGCCACATCCAGACATATACAGGCTGTTTTTTAAAAGATTCGATTGAACCGAAGATATTGATCAGAAACAGTACCCAGCCGATCCAGATCGGAATTGCAAAACCGGGATGAAATTCCCAGTATTCCCTACCGCCAAAGATTCCGAAAAAATAGCTGATCAGTATCGATACGGTTGCAATCACAAAAAGAAAAAGCTGAATTTTAAGCAGTTTCGGATATCTGATTCCTTTGCCGGTATGTTCCTGCAAAAATGTAAAAACCGCGCCCATTGCGGCGGTCAGTATCCAAAAGACCATTGAAGAAACATGCAGCGGTCTGATTTTTTCAAATGAAATATAATGCTTTGATACACCCGGAAAAACATATTCCAAAGCGCCGGCAAGACCGAAAATCAGACCAAAACTCAACAGACAGAGTGCAAGAATGTAAAAATAATTGATTGTCTTACTGTGAAATTGTTCCATCCAAATTTTGTTTAAAAGTTCTGGGATCTCCTTTTCCTGATTCGTCAACCGATTTTAAGAAAGCTTTCAATGCTTCGATTTCGTGTTCCGACAGATGAAAATTGGGCATCACATTGGTGCCGCCGATCAAAAATGCTTCTATGTGTTCGGGACTTCGCTGAGAACTGATGTTGGTCAGATCGGGTCCCAAATGACCGCCCAAACCGTACAACTGATGACAGGAAATGCAGTTTTTCTGCTGCCACAAAATTTTGCCCTGCTCCTCAAGACTCCCCGACTCAGCTTTCTCAATGCCGTCCATTGGCTGACTTATATAAAGATCAAATGAATATGCGATAAAACTGACCGCCAGAATAATCAAAACCCCCAACTTAAATTTGTCTGACTCCATAATAAAGGACAAATATATCTTTTTCGTATAGATTTATAAAAAACCGCACAAATATATTTAATTTTTTTGATTAAAATATTTTCCAGCTGAGTCCCCAAACCACATTAAAATTCATCGGGCCCCTGTCCCTTCCGTAGCCCGGTATCACCAGCGGATCGATGTTCTGCTGCTTTTTTGCACCGAGATAAATCTGAGGCCGAACCGATACATCCGCATACAGACTGCTGATTAGTCGGACCCTTGCACCGCCGACCATTTCAAACCAGTAAGCACTCACATTTTCCTTTGGCAGACTGCCATATTCATCCACCTGATTGCTCGATTCCCTGACCGGATACTGTTCAATCTCCTGACTGTAAGCAGCATATCCGAATCTTGCGCCGGCATAAAAACCGTTTGACGCATCCTGATGATCCTGTGATGCAAACCAGTTGAAACCAAATTTGAAATAAATTCCGTCCACATTCACTTTCCAGTCCAAATCGTCGAAATTATTTTTTTCATAACCGATTTCGGCGGCAAAATTCCATTTTTTATAAATCCGGTATGACGCAAATGCCATTCCGCCCTGACGGTCTGAAAATGTCGAAAGTGCCGGGCTGAAAAGATCGACACCGATAAAAAGATTGCCCACATTTCTGTGTCCTTTGACCATATTTTTGAGCGAATCGGTGTCAGTCACAACAGTTTTTGACTCGATGCTGATCGAATCCTGCTGGGCTGACAATTGGATCCCGCTAAGATTAATTGCCAAAAATAATATACAGATTTGTAATCGTTTCATCTTTGAGTTCGTTTGATTCGGCAGCCAAAAGCGAATTGATGTGCAGATTAGTTGTCTCATAATTCAAACCTTCATACACCACCCTGAATCCGCAGGCCTTTGACACATATTCTGATTTTGACTGATAATTTACGGTGAGTATATCGCTGTCCGAATTGCTTCTTCTTTTGATTTTAAAATAAACCCGTTCGGTATCCAATCCAAGCAGCGGCAGTTTGATGCTGTCGGTATAATATTTCTCAAACAGTGTATCCGCATCCTCGAAACCGATATCGGCAGAACGGTAAATCGTCAGACTGTCTTTTTGATTTTGGGTATTGAGCTGGTTTCTGAAAACCACCGTCAGATTGGGCGTTCCCTCGCCTATGCAGATATCGTCTTCTTCGCAGCCCGAAAGCAAAAACGGAACGATCATCAGTATCGAAACCACAAAACCAAACTTAAATTTCTGAATTCTCATCGGGTCAAAAATACAATTATCTGAATGAATTTTGTGTGTTAATTTTTTTTGATGTTTTAATTTCTCTCATTCCAATAATAAGAATCGGGATAAGGTCTTTTTCCAAAAACCGCAGTTCCGACTCTGACAATGGTCGATCCTTCTTCGATTGCAACTTCCAGATCACCGCTCATTCCCATCGACAGCTCTTTCATTTCAACATTCGGGATATTTTCTTCAATGATTTGATTTTGAATTTCTTTGAGCAGTTTAAAACATCTTCTGACTTTTTCGGTTTCAGCACTGAACAGACCTATGGTCATCAATCCTTTGATCCGAATCCTGTCCAGTTTTGCAACTTCTTTGACCAGATCCAACGCATTTTCCGGGCTGATCCCAAATTTGCTTTCTTCAAAAGAAGTATTGATTTGAATCAGCACATCCATCGTTTTGTCTTCATACACAAGTCGGTTTTGAAGTTTTTGAGCAAGTTTGAGCCGATCAACAGATTCGATACAATTCACATCATATCTGAGAATTTCCTTCACCTTGTTGGTTTGCAGATGACCGATGAAATGACTGGTATGCGGACTGTCTTTCAGATCTTCATATTTCTCTTTGAGTTCCTGAATCTTGTTTTCTGCAATCAGTGTATATCCGGCTTCAAATGCTTTTCTAATTCTTTCGGGATTAACTGTTTTTGTTGCGAGCAGCAGTCTGACTTCATCTCTTTTCCGATTTGATCTATCGCAGGCAGACTGAATTCTTTGTTCTATTATTTGAAGATTTTGGACGATTGCTTCCATTTGACAATACTGAAAATTTAGTTTACAAATTTAAGGATAATCGGCTGCGGGGCGGGTCTTTATTCGGTTTAATTCAATGACGGTATGGAATCCAAATTTCAGACTTTGAAATTTACTGATTTTAATCAGTTTTAATCCGTCATCAAAATCAGTTTTCCAACCTTATAAAAGTCAGTTTGCCGATGACATCAAAATCATTATCGATACTAATTCGAATCATTAGAAAATCGTTGGTATTGAGGCAACTTTGTTATGAAATTAAAAACAATAAAATTATGAGACAGTTATTTTCAGGCAAAGGATTATTTGTATTTGCATTGTTCTTTGCTGCGCAATACGGTATCGCACAAAAGACTTATCAGTTACAGTCTAAACCGGAACTCGCAATTTCGGGAACTTCAACTTTGCATGACTGGTCAATGCCGTCATCAACTGCAACAGGCAGTATGACAGCTGTGGAAAACGGAGGAAAATTGAGCTCAATCAGCGCAATGACCATCACCATGCCGGCAGAAAGTATAACAAGCGGAAAGAAAGGAATGGACAAAAAAGCGTATGAGGCATTGAAAACCGACAAACACAAAAATGTGGTTTTCACCCTGAAGAGCGCTTCAAAATCAGGAAACAACTGGACGCTTTCGGGTACTTTCAATATTGCCGGAGTATCCAAAACAGTAAGCATTACGGCTCAGGAATCAAGTTCGGGAGGTGTTTTTGGCCTCAAAGGATCTTATGATTTCAAACTGTCGGATTACAAAATCACTCCGCCGGTGGCGCTGATGGGAACCGTAAAAACCGGAGATCCGGTAAAAATGACATTCAATGTAAAATTTAAATAAAACTATAAAAACAAAAAAAAATCGAATATGAAAAAATTACTCACACTTGCGGTTGCCATGCTGATCGGATCGACGGCAATCGCCCAGGAATTGGACTTCAAACTTGACAACTGGTATCCTCAGACCAAACAGGCGAAGGATTTGTTTGAGCCCAAAAAAGACACAGTAACTGAATTTGAAAAAGTTAAGGTACACATCGGAGGAGCATTTGCGCTTCAGTTTCAGGCAATTCAGCACGAAAACAAAGCAAACGAGGTTTTGAATGCTGACGGAGTGAACCTGAACCAGCTTTATGACATCGGAAACAACTTCAACCTGGCTACTGCCAACCTGGATCTGAATGTTGAATTGTATGACGGAGTTAATTTGCACCTGAGAACCTTCCTGTCTTCAAGACACCACAATGAGGCTTATGTAAAAGGCGGCTATTTGCAAATCGACAAATTGGATTTCATCAAAAAAGATTTCCTGAAAGGAATTATGGATTATTCAACCATCAAATTTGGTCACAATGAGATCAACTATGGCGACGCTCACTTCAGACGAAGCGACAACGCGAATACAATGACCAATCCGTTTGTAGGAAACCTGCTGATGGATGCTTATGCAACACTGGTTTTTGCTGAGGTTTATTATCAGAGAGACGGATGGCTGGGAATGGCCGGTGTGACCAACGGACGTCTGAACCAGACTGCAAACGGAGGTACAAGTCCTTCACTGTATGCTAAAGTCGGTTATGACAAACAGCTGACCGAAGATTTGAGGGTACGTCTGACCGGTTCAATCTACAATACAGCAGAATCAAAAAGAACAGATTTCTATGACGGTGACAGAGCGGGTTCAAGATATTATTTTGTAATGGAAAACACTTTGGCATCTTCTTCTTCAAACTTCCGTTCAGGTCAGATCAACCCCGGTTTGAGTCACAAACTGACTGCGATTATGATCAACCCGTTCCTGAAATATCAGGGTCTTGAATTCTTCGGAGTTTATGAAAATGCAAAAGGAAGAGCAGTGAGCGAAACCGACAGAAGAACCTTTAACCAGTATTCTGCAGAATTGCTGTACAGATTTGGAAAAACCGAGAACTATTATTTCGGCGGAAGATACAATCAGGTAAAGGGTGAAATGCCCGACGGCGATAAAATTGATGTCAGCAGATTCAATATCGGAGGCGGCTGGTTTATGACCAACAACATCATGGTAAAACTCGAGTATGTCAACCAGAAATACAAAGGTTACAATCCGAACAGTATATACCACGGAGGAAAATTTAGCGGTTTCGTTGCCGAGGCCGTGATTGCGTTCTAAGATTTTAAAGTTGTGGAGATGCGTGTCTTTGGTATCATGATTCTAGCATTGGCTCTTTCAGCCGGTTTCAAACCAAATGCTGAAGAATTCATTTTACTGAGTACCAAAACATTCAGTGTGAAAGGGTCAACATCTATCGGAAAGTATGATTGTGACTACAGTATGACGACCAAAGACACGCTCTTTTTGAACCGAAAAAAAGGTTTGACTTATAAGGTTCCCGTAAAGGAATTCGGCTGCGGAAATTTTCTGCTCAACCGCGATTTCAGAAAAACCCTCAGAGAGAAAGAATATCCCTGGGTGACTATCCAGGTTTTTGATGTGAGAAAATCGGGAACGAATTACAAATATGATCTTCAGCTTGATCTGGCCGGAAAACGAAAGACATTTCAAAATCTGAATCTGATGTCGGTCAAAGAAGGTCTGAAAGGTGAAATCGAACTGAAATTCAGCGATTTCAATCTTGATCCGCCATCAAAATTGGGTGGCGCAATCAAAGTTAAAGAAGAAATCAATCTTTCGATCCTGTTGAAGAAGCTTTGACAGTCGAAATTTTTTATTTTTATAATAAATAACAAACCATGTCAAAATCAATACTGAGGAAAAATAAGAAACTCAAAATCTTATTGAGCCCGTTGCTGGTGATCCTGGCGGTGATACTGCTGCCGTCTGCCGGCATGGCGCTGATTTTCCTTCCGTTGATTTTTGCATTGGCTGTCAGTCTTGTCAACAGCAATCATCTGAAAGTAAGATCAAAACCATTGGGTGTAATGATTGCAATCGGTCAGAGCTACGGCGTGTTTTTGGGTATGGCGATCGTTCTTTATATTTTGGATGAATTTATGCCCGAAATGTATATGTCGGCGAATCGTTTTGATTACAAAGGAATCGCGCTGGTCACCATTGGCGGCTATCTCGCAGGTTTGCTGCTTTTCTATTTTTATTCATTTCTGTTCAGGGTTGAAAATCTCAGAATCAGTTTTCTGTACATCACGGTCTGCTATATTTTTGTGGTGGCAGTGATGCATATTTTTTCAAAAAATGAATTTCTGCAGTTTGGTGTTGAGAAATTTACTTCTTTTCTGATTTCATGGCTGATCTTTATGAGTTTTGCCTACAGTCTTTCGATGAATGACGAAGGCATGTTCAAATTCCTGAAAAAGGACTGGGATTCAAAAAACTGAGTCAGATTTTTTCCAGCAAAACCACATTTTCAACATGTGCAGTCTGCGGGAACATATCCACCGGCTGAACTTTTGTGATTTTGTAATTTTCCTTCATCAGTGCCAGATCTCTCGCCTGGGTGGCAGAATTGCAGCTGACATAAACAATCCTTTCGGGCGAAATTCGAAGGATGGTTTCCACTACATTTTTGTGCATTCCGTCTCTGGGCGGATCGGTGATGATCAGATCGGGATGACCGTTTTTTGAAATGAATTCATCATCAAAAATCTCTTTCATATCACCGCAATAAAAACTGCAGTTTTCAATTCCGTTTTGGGCAGCATTTCTTTTTGCAGATTCAATCGCTTCGGGCACTGCCTCCACTCCGATCACTTTTTTTGAATTTTTCGCAACAAACTGTGCAATCGTTCCCGTTCCGGTGTACAGATCATAAACCAGTTCATCGCCTGTCAGACCTGCGAAATCTCTTGCCACTTTGTAGAGTTCATAAGCCTGCTCGGGATTGGTCTGATAAAAACTTTTGGGTCCGATTCTGAATTTCAAATCTTCCATTTCTTCGGTCAGATAATCGGTTCCCGAATAAATTTCGATATCGAGATCATAAACCGAATCATTTCCTTTTGGATTGATGGCATAGAGCAGCGAAACGATTTCGGGAAATTTATTTTTCAGATTTTCAAGAAATGCTTCTCTTTTTGGTTTGTCTTCTTTGAAGAATTGAACCAGCACCATAAACTCGCCTTTTTGATTGTTTCTGATCATCATCGTCCTCAGAAATCCCTGCTGATTTTTCAGATCAAAAAATTCAAGCTGATTTTCAATTGCAAATCTTTTGGCTTCCAACCGGATCAGATTGGAAGGTTCGGGCTGCAAATGACATTTTTTGATATCCAATACTTTGCTCCACTGGCCCGGAATGTGAAAACCGAGCGCATTTCTTTCAAAAACCTGATCAGATTCAATTTCTTCCTGAGTCAGCCAGCGTGAATCCGAAAACGAATATTCGAGCTTGTTTCTGTAGAAATAGGTTTTTTCGGAACCGATGATCGGCATAATTTCCAGGTCATCAAAACCGCCGATTCGTTTCAGATTGTTTTCGACCTCGTTTTGTTTCCATTTCAGCTGGGCCTGATAACTGAGATCCTGCCAGCTGCAGCCGCCGCAGACACCAAAATGCTCACAGACCGGCTGAACCCTGTCGGCAGAAGGTTTGACGATCTTTGTGACCTTTGCTTCCAGATAGCTCGACTTCTTTTTGTAAACCGACACATTCACCGTATCGCCGGGCACAGCGCCTTTGATCAGTACCGTTTTTCCGTCTTCGGTTTTTCCGATCGAAACTCCTTTTGCGCCTGCACGAAGCGCCTCTATTCCTTCGATATGTAATTCTTTTTTCTTTTTTCGGGCCATGCTGCAAAGATAGCTTTTATGGGTTTTAATTTTTTTATTTTATAATCTCCAAAAATCAGTAGTTTCGTATGGTGAAAAATAAAAACTCATTTGCAGGCCTGAAGTATGTTCCGACGATTCTTGGAATTTCGGGTTATCTCCTGCTGTTTTTACTGGCATTCTTTCTGTTTCTGGGCAGAAAATCAGAATCTTTGAGAATCGGCTTGCTGCTTGATTTTGATCCCGAATATTACACACATACCACCAATTTTTCAATTTCTCTGATCATCTGTCTGGTTTTTGGTTTTTCTGAAATCCTGTTTACCGGAAAAATAAAAAGCAGTTATTGGATGGGTCTTTTTCTGATTGGGGTCAATTTTATTTACGAATTATATATTCCGCTGATCAACACGCCGGATATCATCGATGCCTACTACGGATTGGTCGGCACACTAATTCCTTTTCCTTACTTTTATTTTCTCAAAAAATTCGGAATTACTGAAAATCCGCTTTACAAAGGAAACTGATTCCTATTTGTATTCGGGTTTGAGTTTGTCGTAAAATTTCTTGTAAAATTTATCCACCTTTGGTTTGATGACCACCGTACAGTACGGGTTTTCGTCGCCAACAGTCTGATAATAATTCTGAAGATATTTCTCTGCCACCCAAAATTTATCGAGCGGAACCAGTTGAGTGGTGAAATTCCCTTCATACATATCGGATGCTTCAAACTCTTTGATCGAACGGGCTGCAATCAGTTTTTGTTCTTCATTTTCATATAAAATAATCGAACGGTACTGCTCGCCAATGTCATTTCCCTGACGGTTCAATTGGGTCGGATCGTGAACGGTCCAAAAGACTTCTAGCAGTTCGTCATAAGAAATCAGTTTTGGATCATAAACCACCTGAATCACTTCCGCATGCCCGGTTGTTCCGGTGCAGACTTCTTTGTAAGTCGGATTTTGGGTATGTCCGCCTGCAAAACCCGAAGTCACGCTTTCGACACCAAGCAGCTGTTCAAAAACCGCTTCCACACACCAGAAACAGCCGCCTCCAAAAGTGGCTCTTTCAAAATTATCATTGCTCATTTCAGTATTTTTTTCATTTTTAAAATGAGTTTCCTGACCCTTGCAATTCTGCAAAAGCAGCACCAGCGCAAAAAGTAAGGAAAGTCTCATTTGATGGGATTTGGGGAACAAAATTAGTTTAAATTTTGTAAATTTGATTCTTCAATTCAAGAATTGAATCCAGATGAATTTATTTCCGAGTTTTGAATCTCCTTTCAACCCGATGATTTCGTTTGAAGCGGTCATCAAAGATTGGGAATCCAGGCTTGCCGAAAACCCGGGTGACTGTCAGGCAAAGGATCTGTTGGAAAGGGTCAAAACCATTCCCGAGCTGTCAGAAGGTTTTACCGGTACCGAAGTAATCAGTAAAAACAAAGAATTGATTTCGGATCTGCTATCCTGTGTTTTCCCAAAAATGCTGACCGGCAATCAAATTTCGGCAGTTACTTTTCCGTGGTGCAATACGGTGATCAATCCCACAAAACGATTTGAGGACATCATCAAAGAATCCGGAAAAGATTTTTGTATCAACAACGGAAATTTCAGTGAACAGAATTTTTATATCGCCAGCTGCAGCTTTATCATCAGCCGTTATTATAAAATCAGTCTGTCTGAATTTTTTCCGCTCTATTTTCAGTACAAAAACAAAAAGGGAATCAATCAGCAGTACAGGATTATTTACAATCCTGATTTTCTTGAAGTGAAGCCGACAAGCAAATCGGCCGAACTCAGCACTGAAGATTTGGATCTGCTGCTGGACAACATGAACGATTTTGAATTGTGGAAACAAAAATTTCCGCCAAAATCTTGGATCATCAAAGGTTTTGGAATCATGAACATGTACGACACCACGGTCGAAACCGCTTTTACAAATCTGAAACAGCGGCTGTCGAGCAGACTGATGCCGACCGCGATGGAAGATGATTCCGAAAATGAACTGCTCAAATCGATTTTCAATATCGAATCGCTTGATGTGGGAATTTCGGATTATGATCCGAACACCCAATCGATTGTTTATGGATTTTACAATCTGTTTACCGAAAGTCTGCTGCTCAAAAGAATTATTTCAAAACAAAGGGGATTCAGAATCGCAGATTCCGAATTGAAAACCCATATCAATGAAAACAAACCGCTGATCATTGCCAATATTCCAAAATATCTGGAAAAACATCCGAATGACACTGCCATCCTCAATTTGAAGGAATCCGGATACAACAGCTGTGCGCTGATTCCGCTCAAAAAGGAAAATGAATTTTTGGGAATTGCAGAGCTGGCATCGGTCCACAAAACAGCGTTCAGCTCGCTGGTTTTTTACCGGATCAATATGCTGTATTCGTTTCTGGTCAACCGGCTGGAACGCGCGGTAACCGATTTCTCGAATCTGAAGAGTTCGATCATTCAAAAAGAATATACAAGACTGCATCCGAGTGTTGCATGGAAATTTGAAAAAGAAGCAGAAAATTATCTGAAAAGTTTCAACAGCGAATACAGTTTTAAGGAAATCGTATTTCAGGATGTCATTGCGCTGTACGGTCAGGTCGATATCAGAAATTCGTCAGAAACCAGAAATCAAAGCATTAAATCTGATTTTGAAGCACAGATCAGTCTGCTGCTCGATGTTCTGAAAGATCTGAAATCAAGAACCGGCATAGAACTGCTGAGTCAGAAAGAATATGAACTCAAAGAACGTTTTGAAAAACTGAACCGTAATTTTGAATCGGGTACCGAATCTGAAATTCAAAAATACATTTCCGAAGAAATCCATCCGATTCTTTCAAATCCGACCATTTATTCGGGCGAAGAAGGAATTGTGTCCGATTATCTAAGGTCGCTCGATCCGTTTACCGGCCGATATTACAAGGCGAGAAAGAAATTTGACAATTCGGTGAGTCTGATCAACAAAAGACTTTCAAATCTGCTGGATGAACGACAAAAGGAAATTCAAAAGATTTTTCCGCATTATTTTGAAAGATTCAGAACCGACGGTGTCGAACATACGATGTATATCGGCGAATCGATTTCGCCGGATCGAAAATATGATCCGATTTTTCTTCAAAATCTGAGGCTCTGGCAACTTCAGGTGATTTGCGAAATGTTGGACGAACACAGAAAAATCCAGCCGACACTGCCGCTTCCGCTCGAAGTCGCTTCACTGATACTGGTTTTCAATCAGCCTTTTTCAATCCGTTTCAGAATGGACGAAAAGCGCTTTGATGTGGACGGAACCTACAATGCACAATATGAAGTTGTCAAGAAGAGAATCGACAAATCGCATGTCAAAGGAAGCTCTGAAAGAATCACCCAGCCCGGAAAAATTGCAATCATTTATTCGCATACCGCCGAAGAGAAAGAATACAAAAAATACATCCGTTTTCTGCAAAGCAAAAATATACTCGACAAAAATATTGAACATCTCGATGTAGAGGATTTTCAGGGTGTAACCGGCATGAAGGCGATTCGCGTGAGTCTTGCCGAAAACAGTCAAATTTCTGACGGTGCCTATTTTGATTATGAAGATTTTGTGAAATCTGTGAATTGATTTGAGAAATTGAATAAAAAAAATAAACTTTTCCAAAGTTTGAAACTTTGGAAAAGTTAAAAGCTGTAAAAATATTCTTCTAAATCAATCCGGTGAAAGCCAGCCGTAATCTGTATTTTCAGAGAATGCCCAAATAAATGCAATCACAGTCAGTATGGTGCCGATCATAAACATGACGTATGTGATTCTCAGCAGTTTGTATTTTCGTTCCAAAACTTTTCCCAAATAATAAAGGTCACGGCTCAATGAACCGTACAGATATTTTCTGTCGCTCATCAGGTCTTCCATCGCATCCTCATAATCGGGCAGACTGAGCCGGTTGAAATTTCCAAAAAACAGAATATTGATTTTTCGTTTTCTGACATCCTCGGTGGTAAAATCCATACGTGTGACATTCGGTTTGGTCGCCATGATCGCAAAAATGATACAGATCACACTTACAAAAAGCATGGTCAGTGTGGGCATGATCAGATATTCATTTTTTGGAGAACCCAGTTTGGGCAGCAAAGTTGAAAGCGCAATTGAAATGATGATCGCATTGACTGACAGCAGTATGTTGGCCTTGCTGTCGGCAATTTCACTCAATCGGGTGTGGTTGTTGATCGTCACCCGAAACAGTGTGTCGATGCCACGATCGGGTTTGTCAAGCTTTTCAATCTTGCTCTTTTTCAGTCTTTCCTTTTCTTTGATTTCGTCCAGATTGTCGATCTGTTCTCTGACCTTGAGCACATTTTTCAATTTGACCGGCTGCCATTTCAGCTGTGCATAATCGGTATAGAACCGATGGACATTGAGCAGGAATTCATAATTTCTCAGATTCCATTCAGAATCTTTGATTTCCTTTCCGGTGGTGAGTTCCACCTCATTTTTCAGCAGTGCGCTGAGTTGTTCAAAAGCGGCGTCACCCACATGCGCACAGTCCGCATCACGAATGATCATTTCGTTTTTGGTTTGCGGCTGATTTGCCAGATGGGTCGCCAGTATGTATTGTTTGACTTTTTCGATTTGGTCCGCTCCCACTCCATTTTTGGTCAAAAATTCACCGGCAATTTCGGCGCTTCTGATTTCGTGTCCTTCTGCACCGTCAATATAGCCGGCATCGTGGAACCAGGCGGCGATAACGAGCAGATCCGATTCTTCTTCATTGGTTTTTTCAGCTTCAATCAGTTCTTTGATTTTTGACACCACAAACTGAGCATGAAGGAAATTATGATAGGTATAATTTGAATTTAGCTTATCTTTGAATAAGTCAAAAACATACTGTTCTGCTTTTTGAATCAAATCTTTCATTAATGCGTCAAATCTTGAGTAAAATTAGTGAAATAAGTCCTTTTAAAAAACTTTTTCATTTTTCACTTTTGTTTTCGGGTCTGCTGATTTCATCCTGTTCGACTCTCAAACCGCAATACGGCAAAAATGTGAACATGCCTCAGGAACCGACCGGAGAGATGCAAAAGCCGGCATTTACATTTTATCTGATCGGTGACGCCGGAAATGCTGATCAGCCAGAATCACTACAGACGCTTTCATTTCTCAAATCAAGACTGGACAAAGCTGATTCTGCTTCTGCACTGATTTTTCTGGGCGATAATATTTATCCGAAAGGAATGCCCGGCAAAAAATCGGATCAGCGGGGAATTGCGGAACAGAAACTTCAAAATCAGATCGATATTCAGAAAGATTTCAAAGGTCAGACCTTTTTTATTCCGGGAAATCACGACTGGTATTCCAATCTGAAAGGTCTGAACGAACAGGAAGAATTTGTCACCGCTCAATTGGGAAAAAAATCATTTCTGCCAAGAAAAGGCTGTGCGATCGATTCAAAAAGTTTGGGTAATGACATCACGCTGATAACGGTTGACAGCCAGTGGTATCTTGAAAATTGGGACCGGCATAAAAATATGAATGCAGACTGCAGCATCAAAACCAGACAGGATTTTTTTGATGAATTTGAAAGTCTGCTCAATAAAAATCAGAATCAGCTGACGGTGGTCGCCATCCATCATCCGCTGATGAGTTCGGGAACGCACGGCGGACAATTTTCGGTCGAAAAACAGTTTGTTCCGCTCGAATCGGATCTTCCGCTTCCGGTCGTCGGCAGTCTGATCAATCTGCTCAGAAAAACTTCGGGTGCCAGTCCTCAGGACAATCAGAATCATGTGTACAGAGAATTGATCAATCGGTTGAAAACACTGGCTTCGGACAAAGAAAATCTGATTTTTGTTTCGGGTCATGATCACAATCTGCAATATCTGGAAGATGGAAATGTAAAACAGATCATCAGCGGTTCGGGCTCAAAAACTGAAGCTGCAAAAGCAATTAATCCAAATGATTTTTCGGCAGGATTTCAGGGTTATGCGCTGCTCGATGTATATGAAGACGGCAGTTCAAAAGTCAGTTTTTACGGAAATACGGGCGGTGAAGAATATCTGCTTTTTGAACATCAGCTGACCGAAAAAAGACCGGTTTTTACAGATTATCTTTATCAAAATGATTTCAAAGCAACCGAAACTTCGCAAATCTATCCTGATAAACTGACCCAAAAATCAGGCGTCTATAAATTCTTTTTCGGAAAACATTACAGAAAATATTACAGCATGCCGGTTACTGCACCGGTGCTTGATTTGTCAAAGGAATTCAACGGTCTGACTGCGATTCGTGCAGGCGGAGGTCATCAGTCAAACTCAATTCGTTTGGTCGATCCGTTCACCGGAAAGGAATATGCGCTGAGGGCACTCAAAAAAAGTGCAACCCGATTTTTACAGTCGCTTGCTTTTCAGGATCAGTATATGGGTGATGATTTTGACAAAACCTTTACTGAAGATTTTCTGCTTGATTTTTATACCGCATCACATCCGTATTTTCCGTTTGTCATCGGTGAGCTGGCTGATCCGATCGGAGTTTATCATTCCAATCCGAAGCTGTTTTATGCTGAAAAACAAAACAATCTGGGGATTTACAACAAAGATTTTGAGGACGGTCTGTATATGCTGGAAGAACGGCCGATGAGCAAATTCAATGATACAGAAAGTTTTGGTTCGCCTGACAAAATCGTGAGTACCGACAAACTGCTTGAAAATTTGAGAAGCGACGAAAAATACAAACTGGACGAAAGAAGCTATATCCGTGCGAGACTTTTTGATATGCTGATCGGCGATTGGGATCGGCACGATGACCAATGGCGCTGGTCTGAATTCAACCGGGACGGAAAAATCATTTACAAACCGATTCCGAGAGACAGAGATCAGGTTTTTCCAAGATATGACGGTTTTCTGATTTCGCTGATTTTGAGACTGCCCGGTTTGAGACATATGGAAAATTACGGTCCGAATGTGAAAAGCGTAAAATGGTTCAATATGGAGCCCTATCCGATGGATCTCGCGCTGTTCAGAGAATCAAAACTTGAAGACTGGATTGCTGAAGCAGAATACATTCAAAATCATCTGACCGATGAACTGATTGATGAATCATTCAGAAATATGCCCGAAAACATGAAGGATGAAACGGTTGCAAAGACCAAGGAACTGCTGAAAATCAGAAAAACAAAACTGACAGACATTGCTGAAAAATATTACAAAATACTCAGAAAAACGGTTTTGCTTTATGCAACCGACAAAGATGACCGGATCAAAGTTGAAAGACTGGCAAACGGAAAAACCAAAGTTCAGATGTTCAGGATTAAAAAATCGGGTGAAGAACTGTTTTTTGAGAATACCTATTTCCACAGTGAAACCAAAGAAATCTGGATTTACAGTCTGAATTCGGGTGATGTGTTTGAGGTTAGCGGAAAAGGCGAAAATCCGATTCTTGTAAGGCTGATCGGCGGTGAAGGAAAAGACGATTTTCGGATTGAAAACGGCAGAAAAATCAAAATTTATGATCATCCGAACGATGATGACCATTTCGAAGACGCAAAAAACTCAAAAATTCATCTGACCGAAGATTACGATTTGAACCGTTATGACTACCGAAAACCGAAATACAATGCATACAGCGGTCTGCCGTCGGTTGGTTACAATCCGGATGACGGTGTGAAAATCGGGATGTCTTTCAATTATACGGTCAACGGTTTCAAACGCGAAAAATACAGCGCAAAACACAAACTGACTTTGAATTATTATTTTGCAACCAACGGCATTGAAGCCAATTACAGCGGTGATTTTGTGAAAGTAATCGGAAAATGGAATCTGAATCTTTCGGCCGGTTTTACAAGTCCTGCCTTTACCCATAATTTCTTTGGTTACGGAAACCAAACCGAAAATTTTGAAGACGATCTGGGAATGGATTACAACCGGATGAGGATACAGTCTTTGAGTTTCAAACCAAGTCTGTTCAAGGTCGGAAGAAACAACGGCAGAATCGAATTTGGTCTGGGCATAACCGATGTGAAAGTTGAAAAAACAAAAAACAGAATTGCGGAAACTTCTGCAGAACTGCCGGAATATATATTTGAACACAACTATTTTGGTCAGGCAAAACTCAAATACAGTTTCAGCAATTATGACAATGTTTCGATGCCGATGCTCGGAATGACTTTCAGCGCAGAAGCAAATCTGGACACCAATTTCAGTCAGTCCGGACGAAGCCTTCCCCGGCTTTCGGGCAGTCTCGGATTTACCCATCCGATCAGTCGCGGAGGAATTCTGAATCTTTCGACGCTGGCCAAAGCGGAAACGCTGCTCAACAATCATTTTGAATTCTATCAGTCTGCATCAATCGGAGGCGAATCCGATTTGAGATCTTACCGGTTTGACCGTTTTATCGGCAAAAGTTCATTTGTACAAACTTCTGATCTGAGTCTGAGATTCGGAAAAATCAAAACACCGCTGGTTCCGGTTTATTACGGAATCCATGCCGGTTATGATTACGGAAGGGTTTGGATGCCGGGCGAAAATTCAGACAGATGGCATCAGTCTTACGGTGGCGGAATCTGGTTCAATGCAGCCAAAACGCTGACCGGAAAAATCAATTATTTTAACGGTGAAGACGGCGGAAGATTTTCTTTCAATCTGATTTTCGGATTATAACCAACTGACTGTCAGTTAAATTCTTGAATTTAGGCGATTTTGCTTATCAAAAATTATGCCTTAAATTTAAAGACTATGTTAATATTGTTTATTTTTGCAGTAATATTGAATGACTATGCTAAATTATACCATAAAAGATTTATTGAACAAAGGAAAAGAAGCAGTGCTTCAGGAAGTCTGTGTACAGGGATGGGTTCGTTCGTTCAGAAGCAACCGTTTTATTGCGCTCAACGACGGTTCGACCATTCGAAACATACAGCTGGTGGTTGATTTTGAGAATTTTGATGCTGAAATTCTTGACAAAATCAATACGGCTGCATCGCTGAAAGCAATCGGAGAAGTGATTGAAAGTCAGGGATCGGGTCAGGAGATTGAGATTCAGGTACAGAAAATTGAAATTCTGGGTGAATCCAATCCGGATGAACTGCAGTCAACCATCCTTCAGCCAAAGGCGCACAGTCTTGAAAAACTGAGAGAACAGGCGCATCACCGTTTTAGAACCAATACTTTTGGCGCAATCATGCGGGTAAGAAACAGTCTGATGTTTGCAATCCACAAATATTTTAACGAAAACGGTTTTGTGTATGTCAATACGCCGATCATCACCGGTTCGGATGCGGAAGGTGCAGGCGAAATGTTTACTGTGACCAATTTTGATCTTGAAAAAGATTTGCCAAAAAACGAAGAAGGAAATGTAGATTTTTCAGAAGATTTCTTTGGCAGACACACAAATTTGACGGTTTCGGGACAATTGGAAGCAGAAGTTGCTGCGATGGGTCTTGGGAAAGTTTACACATTCGGTCCTACTTTCAGAGCAGAAAATTCAAATACAACACGACATCTTGCCGAATTCTGGATGATTGAACCCGAAATGGCGTTTTACAATCTGGATATGAATATGGATCTGGCTGAGGATATGCTCAAATATGTGATTGCATATGCGATTGAAAATTGTCCGGACGATCTGAAATTTTTGTCAGACAGATTTGACAAAGAACAGACTCAGAAACCTCAGAATGAAAGATCAGAACTTTTACTGATGGAGCGGCTCGAATATGTGTTGCACAATAATTTTGTGAGACTGACTTATACCGAAGCGATTGAAATTCTTCAAAATTCAAAACACAATCAGAAAAAGAAATTCAAATATCCGATTGAAGGCTGGGGAATGGATCTGCAGTCTGAACATGAAAGATATCTGGTTGAAAAACATTTTAAATCACCTGTGATTTTGTTTGATTATCCGGCTAAAATCAAGGCTTTCTATATGCGTCTGAACGATGACGGAAAGACGGTTCGTGCGATGGATGTGCTGTTTCCGGGCATTGGTGAAATCATCGGCGGATCTCAACGTGAGGAAAGACTGGATGTGCTGGACGAAAAAATGGATCAGCTGGGTGTGAGCAAAGAAAATCTGTGGTGGTACCGAGATTTGAGAAAATTCGGAACCGTTCCGCACAGCGGTTTTGGACTCGGACTGGAAAGGCTGGTTCTGTTTGTTTGCGGAATGGGCAATATCAGAGATGTGATTCCATTCCCGAGAACACCGAAAAGTGCTGAATTTTAATTAAATTAAACCAATGTTAAAGCAAGAACTCAATTTAAGACTGCAGCAAAAACTGTCGCCACAGCAGATTCAACTGATGAAGCTGGTGCAGCTGCCTACGCTTGCTTTTGAACAGAGGATCAAACAGGAATTGGAAGAAAATCCGGCGCTTGAAGAAGAAAAAGAATTCGGTGATGAAGATTACGGTTCGGAATATGACGAATGGGATGGAGATGATGACAACCAGACGATTGATACCGACGACATCAATATAGACGAATATCTGAGCGACGACGAAATTCCGAATTACAAGACTTATACAAACAATTACAGCGATGACGATGAAGACCGTGAAATCCCGTTTGCACAGGGAACCAGTTTTCTGGATCATTTGGAAAGCCAGCTTTCGATGTTCAGACTGGATGAAGAGGAATTTGAGATTGCAAATTTCATCATCGGAAATCTGGACGATGACGGTTATCTGAGAAGAGAACCTCAGGCGGTGGCAAACGATCTGGCCTTTGCACAAAATATATTTACTGACAAAAACGAAATCGAACATCTGCTGGTCAATTATATCCAAAAACTCGATCCAATTGGTGTGGGTGCAAGAGATTTGCAGGAATGTCTGAAAATTCAGCTTCAAAACAAACAGCCTCAGACCGAAGCAACCGAACTGGCACTGGAACTGATCACAAAGTCTTTTGAAATGTTTTCAAAAAAGCATTACAAAAAACTGATGGAGAAATATGAAATTTCAGAAGAACAGCTCAAAGAGGCGATTACTGAAATTGAAAAACTGAATCCGAAACCGGGTCGCTCCTATTCGGGTAATACTAAGACGATCGAGCATATCACACCCGATTTTACGATCAAGATCGTTGACGGTGAACTCGAACTTTCGCTCAACGGCAGAAATGTACCCGAGCTCAGGGTTTCAAATGCGTATTCCGATATGCTGAAAACCTATAAGGTGACCGAAAAAAAATCTGAAGAACAGAAAAAGGCGGTGCTGTTTGTCAAACAAAAACTGGATGCTGCCAAATGGTTTATCGATGCGGTGGAACAAAGACGAAACACGCTGATGTACACCATGCAGGCGATTATGGATTTTCAGAGAGATTATTTTCTGACCGGTGATGAAACCAAAATCAAACCGATGATCCTGAAAGACATAGCCGACAAGATCGGAATGGATATTTCAACGGTTTCAAGGGTTGCAAACAGTAAATATGTGAATACACCTTACGGAACTTTTCTGATCAAAGATCTGTTTTCAGAAAGTCTGACCAATGAGGATGGCGAAGAAGTTTCGACACGTGAGATCAAAAGAATTCTTCAAGATGTGGTAGCCGACGAGGACAAAAGAAAACCGATGACCGACGAAAAACTGATGGGAATCCTGAAAGAAAAAGGATATCCGATTGCAAGAAGGACGATTGCAAAATACAGGGAACAGCTGGGTATCCCGGTTGCCCGACTGAGAAAGGAAATCTGATGATCAAAAAGCTGTTCGGATTCGGAATCTGTCTGCTGCTGCTCTGTTCGTGCAGTATTTACACACCGTTTTTTATACAAAATCACAGCAGTGAAAAAGTTGAAGTAAAAATCACAGTTGACAGCAGGCTGAAGGAATTTGTGCTGGAAGGCAGTTACAAACTGCTTTGGCGCGAAGGAATTGTAAAACCAAAGAAATTCCACAAAGGCGAAGCGCCCGGTGAAATCGATCTGGTTCCGGTCAATGATTCGGTGATGGTTGTAACGCTGCCCAAAAATTCAACCGTCAGGCTGATTTCGTCGCATAACTTTCGTTTTGGGATTATTGTCAAAAGCATCGAACTGAACGGAAAGAAAATGACAATGAATGAGATTTTGGATGATTCGGAAAGGAAGGGTGGGTATTTTCTTTATAAATTTGGAGTGGATTAATTTTTCTTTTTAATCCAATTTTCCATTTTTAAATCTTGAATAAACCTGAAGTCTTTTAAGTTGTCAGTTATGAGTGTGAAATTGTTGGCCAATGCTGTAGCGCCAATTATCAGATCTATTTCATCATGCATCGGAGTTCCATTTTTTTTCAGGTAAACTTTGGTCTTTGCATATTCATCTACACATCCATAAATTGGAACGATTGAAAGTCCGTTTATAAATTTATCAACTGCTTTGTGTGATTTTTTTGAATTCTCGCTGTTTTCTGCACCATAGCGTAATTCAAATACTGTCAATTCAGATATATAGATATTTTCTAAACCCTTTTCTTTAATAATAACATCTAAATCCAAATAACCACGAAGAAAAAACACACAGATATTTGTATCGAGGAGATAGCCCATTGGTCAAATTATAATTTTAAATCTCTCTTCCTGAATTTTCGGTTTTCTTTAATTTCGCGCGCAATTTCTTCTGCCGGTTTATCCGATCCAAATGCTCCAAAGGACTCAAAAAAGTCTTTCTCCTTTCTTTTTCTGTCCCTTTTTAAAGATTTTACCAAGAATTCCATCAATTCGATTTTACTTAAAGAACTTAATCCGTCAAATAAGCCGGAATAAGTTTTTAAAATATATTTTTCTGTTGTTGTCATATTTCTAATTTTATTTACTAAAGTATGCAATTTTCACATTTTTAAATATTTATGAGTAATTTTTTCAGTTTTAGATTCTTACAAAATCTTCAATCGATCGCTTCATTGGTCAATTCATATTTTGCCATTGATTCTTTTTTCTGTTTTCAATTCCTGAAGATGTTTCTCAGGGTCAAAATCGTGAGCAATTCCACTGTCGATACCTTTCTGAATTGCCTCTCTCAATGCAATCATTTTGCTTTCTTCATCTTCCAAAAGCCGAAGTCCGGCACGAATAACTTCACTTACATTTTTGTATCGTCCTGTAGATACCTGACTGCTTACAAAGTTGTCAAAATATTCTCCAAGTGATACTGATGTGTTTTTCATTATTATAAGCTTTTCTCAAAATTACCAAAAATTGGTAAAAAAGAATAGAATTCAATCAAGTTTTTCATCCGAAACCGTTCAATCGAAGCACTTTGCCCGCCTTGCGTTCAAACCGCTTGTTGGACTAAACCTACGGTAGCCTTCCGCGCTAATCCGTATATTTAGCCTATT
>JACFND010000097.1 GCA_019455045.1 Flavobacteriia bacterium | reverse complement strand
CCTGACGATTCTCGATCCTGAGTGCTTTGTTGGTCACATAAACTTCATAACCGCCGTTGTGGACAAAGGTTTCGCCATCGTCAATTTCAATGATTTTATTGCAGACCGCATCCAAAAAATAACGGTCATGGGTGACTAACAGCAATGTTTTGTTTTCTTTGTTCAGATAAAATTCGAGCCATTCCATCATGTCGATATCGAGATGATTGGTCGGTTCGTCGAGTACCAGCAGCAGATGACCGTTCAGCAGTGATGCATCGATTAGAAATTTGGCAAGCGACACTCTTTTTCTTTGTCCTCCTGACAGGCTTTTGATTTTTTGATTCAGAAAATCAATATTCAGTTTTGAAAGAATTTCCTGGATCAGCGGTTCCACTTTCCATGCATCCACACGATCCATTTCGGCGGTGAGTTCAATCAGTTTCGGATTTGCCGGATCGTTTTGAATCAGTTCTTCATATTGATGAATGATATCGAGCACCGGATTTGAATGATTGAAAATGCAGTTGCCTGAAATTTCTTCCGGATCTAATTCATCCGACTGTTCAAACAGCAAAACCTTTACATCTTTGTTGAGCAGCACTTCGCCCGTGTCAGGTTTTTCTTTTCCGGCGAGTATCTTGAGCAGTGTTGTCTTTCCGCTGCCGTTTTTTGCCACCAAAGCAATCCGATCGCCTTCATTGACATGAAAACCCACCTGGTCAAAAAGCGTCCTGACTCCGTATGATTTGGATAAGTTGTCGGCAGAAAGAAAATTCATTTGTGTGTTTGTCAGCACAAATATAAATCAATAATGCGATTGGTCAAATTTCAACCGTTTCAGATTGAATCGTAACGAAAAATTTATATTCTACTGATGATTAACCGGATTCGTTTATCTGCTGCAGTTTTCACACAGTCCCTTGATGACCAGACTTGCTTCCTGGGCTTTGAAATTTTTTGGAAGCGAAAAATCAGGCAGACTATATTCCTTCATGCAATAGGTCAGGCCGCAGTTGTTGCAGTGAAAATGGATGTGTGCATTTTCGGGCAGACATTTGCAGCTGTTGTCGCAAAGCGCATATTTCATCGAGCCGCTGCCATCGTCTATGCTGTGCACCAGTTTATTTTTTTCGAAAGTTTTGAGCGTTCTGTACAGTGTGGTTTTGTCTGCGTTTTCAATAAGTGATTCCATCTCGTTCAGACTGACCGCATGCTCCGATTGCTGAAGTTTTTTCAGCACCAGCAGCCTCATCGCGGTCGGATGGATGTTTCTGAATTTTAGGATTTTCTCTGCAGTTTCCATAACACAAATTTACAAAATCAAATTCGAATTTTGGGATTCGGGATCGTTTGATATCTTTACCAAATGAAGAAAATCTATTATCTCGGAAGTTGTGATACCTGCCGGAAAATTATGAAGCAGTTTGATTTCTCAGCATTTGAAAAACAGGAAATCAAAACACAATCAATCACCGAAAGACAGCTTGAAGAAATGAAAACCCTGGCCGGAAATTATGAAGCTCTGTTTTCAAAAAGATCAAGAAAATATATTGAACTCGGACTCAAAGACAAATCGCTGACAGAAGATGATTTTCAAAAATTAATTCTTGGTGAATATACTTTTCTGAAAAGACCTGTAATCATTGACGGAAAAGAAATTTTTATCGGCAGCGACAAAAAGAATCTTGAGAGACTGGAAGCTCACTTCAACGGTTAAGGTGCTGTATCTTAGTCAATAGCCGGGTGCTTTGGCTCCCGGTAAGATGACAAAACCATTGTAAATTTCGGCTGAAGCCAATCCCTTGACAATCATTGTAAAAAACGGGCTGAAGCCCGTTCCTATTCAAATCCTTAGCTGAAAGACCAAATTCGTTTATTAAAAAAATTATTTAAGGTATATCCAGATATTTATGGGTCTGAACAGAAACCTGCCATTTTGGATTTTTCTTGACATAATCGATCAGAATCGGAGTCATCTGGTCTCTTTTGCTCCATTCCACCTGAAGAAATAACCGACAGTCGGGTCTGACAAGTGCTGCATATTTTTCGGCAAAATTAAAATCATCATGATTATATATGATGCATTTTAATTCATCTGCTTTTTCAATTACATCCGGCTGCGGATGAGCCAATTTTTTGGGTGAAAGCGTTACCCAGTCAAAATCTCCGGTCAGCGGATGAGCCCCTGAAGTTTCAATATGGATCGTTGCACCGTACTGATGCAGTTTTTCAGTCAGAAAATCAAGATTCCAAAGCGTAGGTTCGCCTCCTGTTACTACAACCGTTTTACAGATTTCGGCAGCTGTTTTTGCGATTTCATCCAAATCGGTCAGCGGATGTCTGTCAGCGTCCCAACTGTCTTTCACATCGCACCAGTGACAGCCGACGTCGCAGCCGCCCAAACGAATGAAATAAGCGGCTCTTCCCGAATGTGCACCTTCGCCCTGAAGCGTATAAAAATGTTCCATCACCGGAAGGGATTTCCCTTCTTTCAACAGTTGATCCTGTTCTTTTGTGATGGAATGAACCTTTATCATTTTGTGTTGTTCTTGTATGCCAGCAGCGTATTTTTGAGCAGCATCGCACGGGTCATCGGTCCGACTCCGCCCGGTACGGGCGTGATCCAGGATACTTTATCCTTTACATTGTCAAAATCAACATCGCCCATCAGTTTGTAGCCTTTTTCGGAATCATCATCCACACGGGTGATGCCCACATCGATGATCACAGCACCATCTTTGA
>JACFND010000032.1 GCA_019455045.1 Flavobacteriia bacterium | reverse complement strand
ACATTCCACCGGATCATCAAGTCTGACCCAGATCGTCTGCGGATTCGACAGATTGGCATAAGCCGCCGGATTTGGAATATTGTTGTTGTTTCCCTGAATTGCATCGTTCTCGTCGGTATAATATCTGACGGTAACATTGGTCTGTGTTCCCAGCATTTGTGCACCGACGGTTGTCAGATTAAAAATTTCGGTGCCGTCATTGTTGGTATCGCATTTTTCCAATCCGTCATAAGGATTGATGGTAGGGGTTACACCCAGCTGAATTTGAATAAAATGAAAATTATTTTCTTCATTGAATTCAATCACCGTTCCGTTGCCGGTTCCGTCGTCGTCAACCGATACCTTGAGCTGAAAATTATTGGCAACAGACTGGGGAATATTCAGTGTGATATGACCGCTTTCCTGGCCGCCGATCGGAATATCGTTCACAGTTGCCGACTGACCGACCAAAAGACCGTCTGCATAAAATGCAATCGGTGTTCCGGCGGGAAGGTCATCGGTAGCAATTGTATTGTAAACCACATAATCCACTTCGACTACACGATTGTCACAACCGCCAAAAATTGCTTCTGCTGTGATGGTCGCATCCGGAACTTCCGAATTGAGTACAACCACCATATTATTCAGTATCACAGCATCCCGATGGCTTTCAATAGAAACGCTCATCGTGTTGTCACCGATATTTGTATAATCGCTGATATCGAAATAATCAATATCCATATTGTAGAGCGTGTTGCTGCCTGTAAATGAGTTGGTTCCGTTGAACACATTGTAAGGTAAATTAAGCGGTGGATTGCTGACAATATTGTTGTTGATTTTTAAACTTTCACCTTCGGCTATACCCTCGTCACCTTCCCATGCAAGAAATGCAATTCTGTTTCCCTGAAGATGGAGTACGTTCAAATTGTCCAATTCAAATGAAACCATGGTGTGTGACTGATCCACTCTTGAAAATCCGTCATAAATATTGACAAGATTGTATCCTAAACTCAAATCGCGATAGACAATCAAAATCGACCAGCCGCCAAAATTGGTTCCGTTGCCGCAATAATCGCCGATTACTCCGTTCAAATCAAAATCAGAGACCGTATAGGTTCCGTTGCCGGCTACGGTAACCAATCCAGTTACATCTGCAAAACCACCTGAAACACCTCTTCCCGTAATGTCAGTTGCAAAGGTTCGGGCAGGTGTGATATCGACACCATTTAGTTTGATGTTAAAATCAAATTGGGCATTTGAACCCGATCCGCCCCAATACAAATAAGCGGCTTGAATAACCTGATCCGGATTCAGATTTAAAACGGCACTTGATTGGGTTAAAATTACGCATGGCCCCCCTGTTCCGTTTTCAGTTGTGTTTAAAGTATTTCCAATCATGGTGAAATCATATTTTCCCAAAAATTGCTGAAACAGCGATACTTCCTGTCCGAAGACAAAACCGGAAAATAAGATTAAAACAAAAAAGTAAAGTTTCTTAAAATTCATTATAATTAATTGTTTCTGACTGAAATATGACCGCTGATTTTTGTGCCGTCTTCCAGTGTGATTATATACCAGTAATCGCCTGAGGCCACCGGTTCACCTTTGTATCTGCCGTCCCAGACGAAATCAGAACCGATTTTTCTGTCGACAAACATTTTACCGTATCTGTCAAATATCTGAACATGACTGTTCGGATAAGCTTCAAGACCTCTGATAAACCAGGTGTCATTTTTTCCGTCACCGTTGGGTGATATAAAGTTTGGAATGCCAAGAACCGCGAATTTTTTGGATTCAGAAATACAGCCGTATTTGCTCATCACCAGCATTTCATAAACTCCGCCTTCCATATTGTTGAAAATTCCCGAGCTGCCCCAGGTCAAACCGTTGTTGAAGCTGTACTGATAAGGTCCGAATCCGCCCGAAGCATAAACAGAAACATTATTTCCGTCGACCTGGATTTCATGAATCACAGGCGGTGTATCAAATATGACTTCAATTTCTCTTCTTGCCGGACAATCCAATTCGTTCAAAGTCACTTCAAGCGTAAAAATTCCGTCGGTTGAGAAATTGATCTGAGGACCGGTTTCTACGGGATTTCCTGCCGGATCATACCAAACATAAGAATCAAAATCTCCGCCGAACTGATAGATTTTCTGTGGTTCATCCACACAGAATGCCACATAGTCGGGCAATTCAAATTCGGGAACCGGAAGCACACGGATGTTGAAATCAACCACACCGGCACAACCACCCTGACCTGAACTTGCCTGTGCATATATCGTCTGAGGATTGGTCTGATTCTGATAATTTGCAGGATCTGAAATCGGATTGGTTCCGCTTACCGCATCTTCAAGATTTGTAAAATATTTAATGTTATAATTTGTTCCGCCCAATGCATTTTCAATCTGGGTATGGAACTGGGTCAGATCAAAGTGCGCTATACCGTCGTTTACTTCATACGGATCATCGCAAACCTCAATGATATCGGTTAACTGTTCGTGTCTTAGAACCGCAGAAAGCTGAGCTCTTCCGATGTCAAAACATCCGTCACCGTTTTCGACCCGAATAAAAATAATCTGATCAGGTTCGACATTCTGATAAGTATCCGGCAGCGGATTGGCTCCATTCATTGCATCATTAAAGGTGAGATGATAAGAGAAAGTCAGTCCGGTCGTATCTGCTACCAAGCTTGAATTCAAATCAGGCAGATAGAATTGGGTATAATCGGTCAGACTGCAGTTTTCCATCAGAATCAGATCTTCTGTTACATCAGGTGCCAGATTGAAATTGATGGTCAGCGTCTGATAATCCTCACAGCTTCCGTCAGTATTCCTGACCAAAACATAAATCACAGCAGGCGAGGAGGTCACTTCATAATTGGACGGATTTGCAATTTCGGTTCCGCCCATGGTTTCATAATAGTGAAGACTGACATCAATTCCGGGTGTCAGTACAATACTGTTTTGTGTCAGATCGATGATCTCTGTATGGTCATTCAGATTGTCGCAGATTGAAATTTCATCCGGCTGAATGGCAGGAAATTCATTGACTATTAATGTTAATTTTCCGATCGAAACACAAAGATTCGGATCGGTGGTATCAAGCAGACTGATGTATATAGTTTGCGGATTTGTTGTATTTGAAAAATCAGTTGGATTCGGAATTACCTGAGTCAGTCCTTCATCCAAATAATAACCAAATTCTATATTTGCCGGACTTCCGACCAAAAGATTTGGCGCAAGATCAACCAGATTGAAGCTTGAAATTCCATCACCGTCATCGTCGCATTGTGCTTCTTCAAACGGAAGATTCTCGGGACCGTTTGCAACCGTCAGCAGCAATTCTGAAATATTATAACAGCCGTCAGCATTTACAACTCTTATATAAACTGTTTGCGGATTGCTGATATTGGTGTAATCGTTTGGCAGCGCATTCGCAGGATCTCCGATTCTGGCATCATCAAAAGTCAGATAAAAACCAAATTCCAAACCGGTCGGATCGGCTACCGTCTGACCGATTGACTGTGAAAGATCAAATTGTGCAAATTCATCAAGACTGCATTCGGTCAAAGATGAATTTTCAACCTCAGCCGCAGCATTGAATTCAATGGTCAGCGTCTGATAATCCTCACAGCTTCCGTCTGCATTCCTCACCAGCACATAAATCACAGTGGGAGAGGAGGTCACTTCGTAATTCTCTGGATTCGGAATTTCAGTTCCGCCGATGGTTTCAAAATAATGATAGGAAACATCGATTCCGGGAGTCACCACAATATTGTTCAGATTCAAATTAATGATTTCTGAATTGTCATTCAAATTATCGCAATAAGAAACTGTATCCGGTTGAAGTTCAGGGAATTCATTAACAATCAGCTTAAGCGTGTTGACAGAGGCACAGGCTTCTTCACCCATTGAAGCATCGTAGAATTTCACATAAATTGTCTGCGGATTTGAAATATTAGTATAATTGTCAGGATTTGGAATTAGCTGAGTGGTTGCCACATCCAGATAATATTCGTAAGTCAGACCGGTCGGATCTGAAAGAACCATCAGCGGCCCCTGGGAAGTCAGATCAAAACTCATAAATCCGTCACCGTTGTCATCACACAATTCGTAATCCCTTGGCGCAGTTTCGGGTCCGATTCCGACTTCGAGCGTCAGTGCAGCCACCTCAAAACAGTCTGTACCGGTTTGAACCCTGACATAAACTACAGTGGTTCCGGTTGTCACAGTAAAGTTTTGGTAGTCTGTAATTTCATCACCCGGAAAAGCTGCCTGAGCACCTGCCAATGTATGATAATAAGAAAAATGTGCACCTGCCGTGGTTGAAATGTTTGAATTATAATCAGACAAATCAAAAGTATAACTGCCGGTTGGCGAACACATGAACTCTTCATGCGGCGCAACGATCGGTTCTTCCACAAAATCAATATTTACACCGACCTCCGTCTGACAGGAAGCGCTGATGATAATTACCGAATAATAACCGTCTGTGGTCACCGTAATCGACGAATTGGTTTCGCCCGGAATCATAATACCGTCTTTGTACCACTGATAGGTCGCTCCCGGTGCGTCCACATTTGCAACGATCGTAAATTCAGTTGCGCCGCAGACATCTTTGTCAGCACCCAAATCTGCACCTTCAATATCGCTCAAAGTAGAACCGAGACTAAAAGAGCCGGCTTCCAAAAATACAGCCGAATCGTATAAATTGTCTGAAGTATCCGCAATCAGAAGTCGGATATGATAGGTCTGCCCCGGAATCACATCCGATTCGGCAGTCATTACTACGGTTCTGCCGCCATATTCAATATAAGGGAAAGGACCGCCAACGTAATAAGTGGAATCTCCGCACGACTGATCGTTTACATTGTTGATGGTCACCGGATCTCCGTTGGGCAGCAGTGCTATATTTTTTCCGGTGAGCCCGGGATCGTTCACAATACCCGGTCCGCTGATGATAAAACCAAAGACATCATTATAATTCATACAGACAAAATCCGGATATTCCTCTGATGCAAAAATGTAATTGAAGGAAATATGATCGCCAAAAGGCACAAAATCAAATTCAAATACGGTTGCATTATTGGTGGAACCTCCCGCCAAAACATTTGCCTGAGCGTCTCCCGGCCAGTCGTAACCGCCCTGGGAAACAATTCCGGTGTTCGGTCCTTCAGCTTCTCTTGCAAATCCCGATGTCAGTACGATTCCTCTTTCGAACGGAAAGGCTGAAGTGCCCTTTTCAAAATAACCCCAACTCCGATTTCCTGAAGGATAAGGAGCAGAAGGATTTTCTTTGATTTGAAAATTTGTGATTTCCGAACATGCACCACCGTCAATCAGTACTTCAACTGTTAAATCTTCTGCATTTAAAGAAGATTCGGGAACGCCCGGCGGATTGACTTTGATAGACTGTGAATAACTAAAAGTAAATACCGAACTTAAAAGTAAAGTTAAATAAAATAATAACGCCTTCATTTGTGTGTTAATAGATAACGAAAATAAGAATTTTTTTTGGTCTGCTAAACATTTCAAGTTTGTTGTTTAATTTTGCAGTCATGTTTGTAATTCTCACACTTTTCTTTTCAGTAGTAATAGGTAGCATTTTGGGATATTTCTTTTCAAAAAAAGAATTTCTGACAAAGTTCCTGCTGACTTTCAGCGGTGCTTTTTTTCTGGCCATTGCGGTTCTTGAAATTTTCCCCGAAGTTTATCATACCGACAATTCATTTATCGGTCTGTTTGTGCTTGCCGGTCTGCTGTTTCAGATGCTTGTCGAATCGCTGAGCAAAGGAGCAGAGCACGGTCATGTGCATTTCAAGAAAAGCAGCAGTCTGCCTGCCGGAATCTTTTGGGGTTTGTTTCTGCATTCGTTTTTTGAAGGAACACCACTGCTCAATCAGTCTTCACATCATCTGCTTTGGGCGATTTTTATTCACAATATTCCTGTAGCCATGGTTCTATTTGGTGCAGTGTGGCAAATGAAGATTTCAAAACTTTCAAAACTGAGTCTGATTCTGGTATTTGCACTTGCAGGGCCGATGGGTGCTGTGGTCGGAGAAAATATTCCCGAAAATCTTCATCAGATCATGCTTGCATTTGTGGCCGGTATTTTCATTCATATTTCAACAGTAATTCTGTTTGAAAGCACTGCCAGTCATAAATTCAAAGCCCAAAAGATACTGACCGTACTTCTGGGCTTTGCTGTAGCTTATCTGATTGTATTCTGATTAATTTTTTGCCATATTCTTGGTACGGTTGTAATTGTCGATTCCGGTTTTCAGCCAATTCATATATTCGTCAACATCGAGCAGTGCACCAATGTTCTGATTGTAACTGTTCATGTTTTCATCGACAATGATATAATATGGCTGTGCATTGTTCTGATATTTTTCAATCTGAAATGCAGTCCATTTGTTACCGATTGTTTTCAGCGGTCTTCCCAATGTTTCGGAATAAACCTGTTCTTCTTTTGGAAGCGGTGTTCTTTCATCAACATACAGAGAAACCAAAACCACATCGTTGAGCAGCATCTGTTTGATCTGAGGATCTGACCAGACTCTTTCTTCAACTTTTCGGCAGTTTGCACATGCATATCCGGTAAAATCGATCATCACCGGTTTTTTGACTTCTTTTGAATATTCGATCGCATCATTCAAATCGAGAAACAGTGGGATCTGATGCGGTCCCATTTTCTGACCTTTCACCAATCCGTTTTCAGCTCCGTTTGTTGTCGCCATCTGTGTTCCTCCGCCGATTCCGTTTGGAGATTCGGCATAATGAATAGGAGGGGTGAAGCCTGCAAGAAGTTTGACAGGAGCGCCCCACATACCCGGAATCATATAAACCACAAATGAGAATGTGATGATGGCAAAGAAAAGTCTGCCGGTTCCGATTTTGTTGCTGTCAGAATCCAGAGTCATTTTGAATCTTCCAAGCAGATAAACGCCGAGCAGGCCGAAGATGGCAATCCAGATTGCCAAAAATGCTTCTCTTCCCAAAATTCCTGCCTGCCAAACCAAATCTGCATTTGAAAGAAATTTGAATGCAAATGCAAGTTCTATAAATCCAAGACTCACTTTCACTGTATTCATCCATCCGCCAGATTTTGGAAGCGAACTGATCCAGCTTGGGAAAATTGCAAACAATACAAAGGGCAGTGCCAAAGTGATCGAAAATCCGAGCGAACCGATGATCAGACCGTAATAAGATCCGGTCAGAGCCGCCTGTGTCGCAAGACTTCCAATAATCGGCAGGGTACATGAAAATGATATGATGACCAGCGTGAATGCCATAAAGAATATTCCGATATAACCGCCTTTGTCTGCCTGTTTGTCGGTATAATTTGCCCAGCTTGAAGGCAATGCGATTTCAAATGCGCCAAAAAATGAAATGGCAAAAAATACAAAAATCGCAAAGAATATCAGGTTGATCCACGGATCCGTCGCAAACTCATTCAAAGCCGATGCGCCAAATGCCCAGGTAGCAACTGCCGCCAAAAACACAAAAATGAGTACGATTGAAAAACCGTAAATCAGTGCTTTTTTAATTCCCTGCGCTTTTGACTGTTTTTTTTGTTTGGTGAAAAGACTTACTGTGAGCGGGATCATCGGGAAAATACACGGCATGATCAGTGCGATCAGACCGCCCGAAACACCGAGAAAAAATATTTCCCAAAGTCGGCTTCCTTTTTTCGCGCCACCCTGATTAAAATCATCGCCTGCCGGCGGAGCTGCTGCAATCTGTGCGGTATCTGTTTTTTCGTTCAATGCAATCTCTGACTGAATGCTGTCATTCACCGGTTCTTCGATTATTTCAGTCGGTGTTTCATCAACAGCTGCAACTTCTTCCGGTTGGTCATTGATAACTTTGGGCGTGATTTTCACCGTAAATTCTTTCCAGTCGGGGGGAAGACATTTCTCGGCATCACAAACCTGAGATTCCGCACTGAATTTAACAGTGGTTTCTTTGGCTTCTTTTAATTTGATTTTCTGTCTGAAGGTCACTTTGTTTTCATACAGTTTTTCCTGTTGCATAAACAGTTCGCTGTATCTGTCCATAAGTTTACCGTCTTCTTTGGTCTTGCCGATCAGTTCCATATTCGGATTGGCTTCAAATTCAATTGTAGCCGGAATCCCGATTCCGTCCTGTGGGTGCTGCTGCGAATAGATATGCCAGCCTTCGTCTATCTTGGCATTGAGCAAAACCTCATATTCATTATTGCCGAGATCTTTCAGCCCGGTGCTCCATTTGACCGGATCGAGCACCTGTGAAAATGCAAAAACCGGCAGCAGAAGCAATAAAAATAAAGTCCTTTTTAACATAAGTAGATATTTAAGAAAAATTGTGTGTGTTCTGTAATTTTAAATCTTTCATCCATCCGCTTTCCAACGATGTATAAAATTCTGTCCAAATTGTCCGTCAAAACCCAGGCTCTTTCCTTGTCGAGTTTTGAATACTTTTCATCCTTGAAGAATTTGCTCAGTTTTTTTGAGCCGCCGACTCCAAGCGGATGAAAAATGTCACCTTCTTTAGGTCTTCTCAAATGCAGCGGAAAATTAATCTTTTCAAAATCAAATACTTCAACCGCATGCTCGTCCCTTGTTTTGGATTTTAAAACTTTCAAATATAAGGGTTTTTGAATAATTGAGCCCTGATTTAATTCAATTTCAACCGGCTGTTCATCAGTTTTAACAGGAGTTAACAGCAATTCATTTCTGTTTTTGATCAGTCGGTGGGTTTTGGATTCGATCTGTCCGCTGTTTTTTGAACGAATAAGCTTTTCAATCTCAACCGGATGATCAAAACCGAATTCAGAAAAAAGATGAAACAGATAAGCTTCCGAATGATTCAATGCTGACAGTTCGTCGATGCTGATCGAAATATCATTTCCTTTTGGTTTGAATAAATTCTTCTTTGTTTCCTCAATATGATTTTTCAAAAGCAAATAATCGTTTTTCAGATAATCAACAGTCTTTGAAAAGTTTTTCAAAAACTCAGGCTGAACCTCTTTGAGCACCGGAACGATCAGGTGTCTGATTTTGTTTCTTGCATAAACCGTTTCAAGATTGGTTCTGTCGTCCCGCCACGCAATATTATTTTCGACTGCAAAATCAACGATTTCTTTTTTTGAATAATTCAGCAGCGGTCTGAAAATCTTTTGGTTATGTTTTTGAATTCCGAGCAAACCGGCAATTCCGCTTCCTCTCGACAGATTGATCAGAAAGGTTTCGACCGAATCATCGAGATGATGAGCGGTGAGCAGCAGATCAAATCCGTTTTCGTCAATCAATTGTTCAAACCAGTCGTATCTGAGTTCACGGGCTGCCATTTGGGTGGAATAATTTCCTGATTTCATAAATTCTTCCACATCAAATTTTTTGACAAATAATTCAATTTTGTTCTGACTGCAGAAACTTCTGACAAATTCTTCATCATCGTCGGAATCCTTTTCCCTTAACTGAAAATTACAGTGTGCAGCAGAAAATTTCACACCCGACCTGATCAGCAGTACGGCAAGCACCATGCTGTCAACTCCGCCGCTCAGTGCGAGTAGTGAGTTCGACCGTTCGAGAATCGGATTGGCTTCTAAAAAGCTTTGATCTGAAATTGAAGATTGATTCATGATGCATCACAAAAATACACAAAATTGATTCATCGGAAATCGTCCCAATTGAGATTTCAATCATAAAAAAAGTGCGGAATTAAAAACTCTGCACTTCTTCATCTTAACTGTATTTTGCTTTTTTTAATTTCTTTGGAGCACTTTGTGAACCTCAAAATTAAACATAAAACTGTTGTCTCTGTATGTGGACGCATCCAAGGTACCGTTCAGATAGACCAGATCACGACCGTATGCCTGTCTGGACGGGACAAGGATAGCCCCCTGAAAATTGTACAAATCACTTCCATTGGTCTGAGTAGCTTTGAAATGTTTCAGCCCTTCTACAAAGCCTTCGATTACAAAATAACTTTCATCGATTCCTTTGTTCGCCATATCCTCTGTAATCTTTGTATAATAAAACGCCGGATCCCAGGCGGGCGTACCGGTTGAAAAAATCGTATTGGTGAACGCAGCCGAATATTTTTCGTAAGCTTCTTCATCCTCTGCCAATTCATCATAAGAAGCTTTGAATCTGATTGAACTGTATGAAATCAGGATGCTGTCGGTTTTGTTGTCTGTTATCGCAGGGCCCTCTGCTTCAACGCCCTCTCTTTTCACCACCCAAACGCCGGAAGGAAGCTTGGTGGCAGTGGTCAACAATGACGGAAAATCATCATCCTCTTCATCGTCGGCATCATATTTTTTGATTAGCCCTCTTTCAGAATCAAAATAATGATCTTCGAGATAATCTACAATGGCGCGGTCATCAACTTCATTTTGTTCATCCTGAGGAAGGTCCCGGTTGTCATCGTCTTTTTTGCATGCTGTCATAAAAAATCCGAGGACCAACAGGCTGATTCCAAATTTCTTCATCATAAATTTTATTTTTAAATTGCGAATTTACAAAAATTAAGTTCTACAGAATAAATTTAACAATGCGTTTAGATAAATTCCTTTGGTGTGTCAGATATTTCAAGACCAGAAGCATCGCTGCCGACGAAGTCAAAAAAAATCGGGTGAAGGTAAACGGCGAGACTGCAAAGTCGTCGAGAGAAGTCGGTCCGGCAGATACAGTCACCGTCAGAAAGAATCAGATCGATTACAGTTTTGAGATTCTTCAGCTGCCTGAAAGCAGAATTGGCGCCAAACTGGTCACTTTGTATATTGTCGACCGGACGCCTAAAGAGGAAATGGACAAACTGGAACTGAAAAAACTCAGCCGTGATTATTATCGGGCAAAAGGCGAGGGGAGACCAACCAAAAAAGACAGACGGGATTTGGATGAATTTATTGGCGGAGAAGATGAATGATCTCTGCTGATATTTCCTGAATCGTTTTGTTGTCGGTGTCAACCGTGAAATCTGCAGCTTCATAAAAATTTCTTCTTTCAAACAGATGTTTGGCGATGAATTCGGACATTTCATCCGAACTGAGATGGGAGAGAAGCGGTCTGCTTTCTTTTTGACTTTCGAGTCTTTCGATCAGCGTGCTGATTTTTGTTCTCAGATAAACTGTCCGGCTGTGCTTTTTGATCAGATCGAGGTTGTCATAATAGGCAGGTGTTCCGCCGCCCAATGCAAGCACAAAATCTTGATCTGAATTCAGGATTTGGGTCAGCACTTCCTTTTCGATTTTTCTGAATCTGATCGGACCAAGCTCTGAAAATATTTCGGAAATACTTTTCTTTTGACTTTCTTCAATAGCATCATCCAAATCAATAAATCCGATTCCCAAATCTTGTGCAAGTCTGTCTGCTGCAGCTGATTTTCCGCTGCCCATATATCCCATCAGAGAAATAATCATAACAAATAAATCTTTTACAAAGTTGCAAAAATTCTTATTTTCAATGCTTTAAAAAAAGATGATAAAAATTTGTCCAAAATTTTAAGAATTGGTTGGTTGTATTTAAAAAATATATATACATTTGCACCCCATTCAATAAGAATCGGACGACCTGGTAGCTCAGTTGGTAGAGCATAACACTTTTAATGTTAGGGTCCTGGGTTCGAGCCCCAGCCAGGTCACCAAAAGCGAGTCATTAACGGCTCGCTTTTTTTATTGAATCCATTCAAAATATTGAATAAAAAAAGGAGAGGCAATACCTCTCCTTTATTAAAATTATTGAATTTAAATTATTCCAGATTGTAGGTAACCGGCAATACGAAAACCAGGTTAACCGAAGATCCGTCATCAAGTTTTGCAGGTTCAATTGGTTTTCCTCTGGCGGAAAGTCGCTGGGAAATCCTCTGCATTGCCTTTTCTGATTCGGTCGCAAGCTTTTTGTTGATTGCAGGACCGCCTCCTTCCATGGCTTTGATCTGAATGATCTTTCCGGTTTTGTCAATTACAAACTGAACTCTTGTAACCGCTTTTGCGTCACCGTTGTCGGCCATTACCTGTGCAAAGTCAGATAACTGATCGTTCAATTCAAGTGTCAGCTTTTGCTGCATACAGGATTGAAGCTTGTTTTTATCTCCTTTGAATTTCTCACAACCCGGATAAATCGCCATATCCTTCACCTGTCTTGCCGTAAAGTTTTGTGGTGGCGGTGGAGGAGGTGGCGGTGCAGGTTTTGTTCCTTCTCCGCTTCCTGTCGGTTCCGATTTGCCTTTGATACCTGATGATGCGTCACCTTCTTTGTTTTCGGTGCCGATCACTTTATCCTTCATCTCGTCGATGGATGCCATCGGTTCTTCTTTGACAACGTCTTTCTTAGGTTCAGGCACAACCACTCTCACTTCTGCAATCTCCGGTTCCGGTTCAGGTTCCGGTTCTTCGGGCTTTTGTTCCTCTTCTTCAGGAACATCCGGTATATCAACATCTGTCAGTGTAACATCCACAAATGTTTCTTCTTTGTCAGCTCTTGTAAATACAGTATTGTACAAAACAATCCCAAGGGTGGTCAGCAAAATGATTCCCACACCTATAATAAAGGATTTGGTCAGAATTTTGGGCTGAGATTTTCTCAGATCATAAGCACCATACTCCTGGTTTCGCTTTTCAAATACTATATCATCGAGTGATTTATAATTTTCTTCTGCCATTTCTCTCAAATTTATTCATTATTTGCGCTTCCGCCAGAAGATTTTCCGGTCTTCTGTTCATAAACACTCAATTCGTTTGGTGAAGGATCCACAATACCGTAACGGGTAGATTGTGTAATTTCCATTTCATCCAATACATTCACAAGATTCTCATAATTCGAATCATCAGTGGGTTTGATAATCACTGTAAATTTCTCTTCGTCCTTAGCCTTTTTGCGGGCAATCAGAATTTCTTTTCTTATTCCGTCTTTTGAATAATCAGTCTCAACCAGCGTTTCCGGATTAAGGTCCTGCTGTTCCTGCTGGTGCCAATAGATTTTATTGTCACCACCCAGAATAATAGAAATTGAGTTTGATATATCAATTTCCGGTCTATCAATTTGTTTATCGTCCGGTGGTGTTTTAGGCGGCATATTCAGTCCCATCACATTGGGTTTGCTGAAGGTGGTCGTAAACATAAAGAAAGTAATCAGCAGAAAACCAAGGTCTGCCAATGGTGTCATGTCAACATTCGTGGACTGCTTTTTGACGCGGACTTTCTTTGAGCCTTTCTGGCCACTGTCCTTTGGTTCTATTCCTGTATCTGCCATATTATTCCTTTGGTTTTGCTTCCGAGCTGGTAATCAGCTGGAATCTGTTATAATCTCTGTTCACCAACTCCTTCACCAATTCTCTGAATTTGGGATATTGAGTATTCACATCACCTTTTATTGCGAGTTTCAGTTCGGGATCAACTTCAAAAGAAGCATCAATCCAATCCATCAACTGCAGGTTTGCACTGTCCAGTTTGATTCCCGGAATATTCTGTTTCTGCTGTGCCGGTTCCATATTCAGAAACTGTTTAAGGCTTCCGATCGGTACAGTAACTTCAGAAAGACTATAAAATGAATTTTTTTCCTGTTCGGTAAAATCAATTTTATATTTCTCACCCATTTTTTCCAAAATAGGTTTTTTGTTTTTGTCGTCAATGATGCCAAAATAGTATTGACCGTCACTGTTGACTATAATTTCAACAAGTCCTCCATCCTGTACTTTCTGAGTCGAAACCGATCCCGGTGTTTTGACCGGAACGACTTCCGGCTTTCTGAACTGGGTGGTAAGGATAAAGAAAGTAAGCAACAGCCACGCCATATCACTCATGGGCGTCATATCTATATGGAAGCCTTGTCTCTTTGGTTTAACTCTTGCCATTTTTCATTTTTTTAGTTGTTAATAATGATTCACTGTAAAAAGTGCGGTCCCAAAAAAATGAATTAATGGTGAGATGCAAATGCCTGCTGAATGCTCATTCCAACCTCATCAATTTTGAAGGTCAGGTTATCGATAAAGTTTGTAATTAGGTTATAAACGATAATTGCACAGGCTGATGCACCAATACCCATACCTGTGTTGATCAGTGCTTCTGCAATACCAACTGAAAGTTTGGCTGCATCTGGAGTACCGCCACCTTCACCAAGTGCGAAGAATGCTTTGATCATCCCGATTACGGTTCCCATCAGGGCGATTAGTGTACCGATGGTTGCAATTGTAGAAATGATGGCTGTGTTTTTTTCCAGACCCGGCATCTCAAGCGTCATTGCTTCACCCAATACCTTGTTCAGTTCAGCAAGTTTCTGCTCTTTGTTCATCGTCTGATCTTTCGCCAATGCTTTGTATGAAGTCAATCCTTCTTTTACCACATTGCCCAATGACCCTTTCTGATCGTCACAAAGTGCCAATGCATCGTCAATTTCGTTTCTTTCGACCATCTCTCTGATCTGTTGTACAAACTTGGTAGCATTTCCTTTACCAGACGCTTTCTTTAATGCAAAGAATCTGTCAAGGCCAAAAACAAGAACCATCAGGAAGAAAGACATAAGGAAAGGAATGATGACACCTCCCTTGTGAATAATTCCTACAAAGTTCTTGGGGTGACCGAATTCAACGTCTCCGCCTTCAAAGTTATCCGGATTACCGAATACCCAATGAAAAACAGCGGCTGAAATCAGTATCAAAATAATAATCGTAATAGGTGCGTTTAAGCCTCCTCCCTTGTTGCTAGCTTTTCTAGTCTCAACAGTTTCATTTGTTTCCATATTCATTTGTAATTTAAATTTTCCAATAAATCTTTTAATCGGTGCTAATCTATAATTTTATATTAAATAAATTAATCTTTTTGTTCTGTTTTTTTTTTAAACAATAGCATTTCCATTGCTTTTGAATCAGGTATCAATAATAAATAGGGAGTTGAATTTTTTGTTCACAAAAACCAAACCAAAATATAAATAGTGTTAATTATATCAAAAACATACTGCCAGTCCCCTGAAAATTTGGATATATTTACACTCTAAGATTAGCAGAATGAAAGTTTATACCAAAACAGGCGATAAGGGAACGACAGCATTGCTGGGCGGAGTGAGGGTTCCAAAAGATCATATCAGAATCAACGCATACGGAACAGTGGACGAACTCAATTCGGGAATCGGACTGATCAGATGTTATAATAATATAGGTGATGATTCAAACCAAATGCTGATTTCAATCCAGACCATGCTGTTCTATCTGGGCTCGGAACTTGCCACGCCAAAGGAAAAAATGATACTCGCCAACGGAAAACCCAGATTGCCTAAGGTGATTCAGGAAAAAGACATCAAACAGATCGAAAAATGGATCGATGAGATGGAGGAGGGGCTGCCGCCTTTGAGACACTTTATATTGCCGGGCGGGAATTACGGTTCTTCACACGCTCACATGTGCCGATGCATCTGCAGAAGAGCCGAGAGAATCTGTGTTTCGCTGAGCGAAGTTGAAGAGATAAGGGAAGAACCGGTAAAATATCTCAATCGTTTGTCTGATTTCTTTTTTGTGCTCGCAAGAAAGATTTCAAACGATGCCGGTCATCAGGAAATTCAATGGCTGCCGGATTATGAATAGAGCAGTTCTTTTTATCAGCGGTCAGCCGCCGGCAAAACTTCCGGATTTGAATATATTTGACAAAATATACTGTACCGATCAGGCGTATTTCTATCTGTATTCAAAAAAAATCAAACCCGATGTGATCAGCGGCGATTTTGATAATTTCGATCTGAAAATAATCGAAGATGGAATCGAAGTGATTGAAACACCCGATCAGGATTATACAGATTTTGAAAAAGCACTGAAAATACTGATTGAACGCGGTTTTGAGGAAGTTCATGTCTATGGCGGAAGCGGCCGCGAACAGGATCATTATCTCGGAAATCTTTCGGTTGCCTGTAAATACAGAGAAAAACTGAGCATTATATTTTTTGATGATTATTCGTATTATTTCTTTGCCGAAAAAGAAACCCAGCTACAGGGATACAAAGACCGGATGATTTCGCTTTATCCGTTTCCGGTGACAAGAGGAATTACCACCGAAGGTTTGAAATATCCTTTGAATGATGAAGGCCTAATCATTACCGGAAGAATCGGAATCAGAAATACAGCTGTTGACGATGTTGTGAAAATTACTTTTAAAGATGGCGGGCTTTTGATCTTTATTGAAAACCGTCCAAAGAAGGGGATGATCGGATAAATTTTGGAAAAGCATTTGTTTTGTATTTGGTTTAATTCTTTAAATTTCTATTTAACATAATATAAATTATAGGAATTAAATATACTTGAATAATTCATTGAATTTATTGATTGTCATTAGTTTATCATTCGCATCATTCTTTCCAAATCCATAACTGCAGTAAATAAAATCCAAACCGTTTTCTGATGCAGCCTTATAATCGGTCATCGTATCACCGATAAAAATCGTTTCATTTGAATTCAGAAGATTCCTTTCTACAACTGACTGTATATTTTCAGCTTTTGGTTTTCCGGTTCGTCCGTATGATTCGAAATCAGTAAAAAGATTTTCAAACTCAAAATATTTCAAAAAACTTTCAATATATCCGTCCTGACAATTGCTCACAATAAATAATTTGTGATCCAAAGCCAAATTCTTTAAGGATTCCTCAACACCTTCATACAAAATTCCGCCATTCGCAAGAATCGTCCGGTTTTCATTGTCCTTAATTTCGTCCATAATCTGATGAATCAAATCTTCAGAAATTCTTGGAAACATATCCTTCAGCACATCAGGAATCAACAGCCCCATATATTTATCCATATCTGTTTTGATAATCGGCCGATTGATCAGTTTCAATCTTGAAAGCACCTGATTCCAATTATCAACGATTGTTTCTCTTGAATCCCACAGTGTTCCGTCCAAATCAAAAATCAGATTTTTATATTTCATATCTTATTAGATCACACATTTTTAACTCTCAAATCATAAATAAAATCTTTAATCGATTTTAATTTAAAATGAGCGCTTCCAATCATCAGATTAATGATATAATTGAACTCATCCGGAATCACTGTTGAAGGAATCTTTAATATCCCGATTCCTTTTTCCAGCCATTCTGTACCAAAAACTTTAGTCGAATAAGGCGCCGGAACATCTTTCCAATCACCCGGCAGCTGACTGATTTTAAATGATTTGATTTTTGATTCGTCTATTTCAAATGTACAAATACTCAACGCTCTGGGAATGAAATCAATATTGACATTTACCGAATATTCCAAAACCGCCAAAGCTCTGCTTTCAGAAGTATAAATACAGGCGGTTTCCACCTGATTCCATCGCCCGCCGAACAATTTCGCACCTGTCCCCTTCAGATCTTCGGCGTACTGGGCCTTGCTCACTCTATAAACCAGCATAATCAGGAATATACGCCGTACTCGATACGGCCAAGCAGATTGTGAACCTCCTGTCTGCCGTACTGATTGTCTATGATACTGAACGGAGTCAGCCCGCCCAAAGCCTGATTGGGAGCGAACATCCAGGAATGGAAATTGGAATTGTCACCAAAAACTTCATAACCGTAGGAATAAAGATCTGCAAGCGCAACGATTCTTTCTGAGATTTGATCGCTAAAGGTGTCGTCACCCTTTTTGTTGATTAAAGTTGCACGGGTAACCGACAAAGCAGCAGCCAGTGAATCATAATCAAGCTCTGCGGTTTGTTTGAATTTTTCAAGATGAGTTTTGGACACTCCTTTTCTGACGATTCTCATCTTTTGAAATGAAGTCATGTCATACAATGGGATGGCTGCATTACCGCTGTAATAAGCAGTGGGCGCGTCTTCAACATAGTTGTAAACTTCTTTTTGTTTGTATAGATCCTCTTTCATCTTGGTGTATTTTGAATTTAAATGAATCAAATAAAATCATTTTAATAAGTATAATTTTATTCTTATTCCAATACAAAATTACACCTTTTTTCCGGTTTTACAAATCATTCAACGATTTATATTTAAGTTTTTCAACATTAAAGTCCTTAAATTCAACATCCGAATAAATTAAATAGTTCTGATTCGGAATAATTTCTTCCAAATAATCAAAGGTTTTCCCTTCATATAAAAACAGTACATCTTTGACCAGATGATCGCTGCCGAATTCAATTTTGGTCTTTCCATCCTGATCTTCATTAATAGAAAACTGAAGATTTGATTTTTGTAATTTCCAGTCTTTGGGTTTTCCGGGAACAAATACAGTTTGGATGTTTCTGAAATTTACTTTTATAAAAAATTCATTCTTTTTAAAATCCGGATGATTCAGATCAATCCGGGTAATCAAACCCCGGTAATTCAAACTTGAGAAATGAATTTTTTCTTTATACAATGAATTTCCTTCAAAATCAATTATTTCCAATGCTATATAATCATGAATATCTTCTTTTAAATCGTCTGCAATATAAACCCCAAAGCTGTTATTGTCTTCTTCAGCTATAAATATCTGCAGAGGTTCAAAAGCTTTTTTCACTTTGTACTGAAGCGGTTTCCAGTTCCCGAAATAATCAATACCCGACCAGGAAACCGAAGGCCAGCAATCGTTCAGCTGCCAGTAAAGACTGCCCATTGTCCACGGAAATTCAGTTCTGCTTCGGTGTGCTTCAACCGCTTTTCCGATTCCGTAGGCCTGAACCAGCTGACTCATATACGCATAATCTTCTTCATTACCAGGCACCGGGAAATCCCGTTCCATATAAGTCCGGATGATTTCAAAACCTCTCTGATGTTTTTGATGGTTTTTTATATCCTCAGAATCCAAAGAATTTGAATGGTCTTTGCTGATGTAACGAACCACCTCCTCCGACGGAAAAGACTGAAAACCAAATTCACTCATAAATCTTGGCTGGTTTTTAAGCAAATCCTCAAACGGATGACCGTCATGCCAAATCCACCAGTCATGCGCATCACCTTCCGAAATATAACGGGCATCTCCCCTTCCGTATTTGGGCGAACTTTCCCAATAAGGCAAATCAGAATATTTATTTACAATTTCGGGTAAAATACCATTAAATAATTTCTGATAATTCTCCCAAATCTCAGCTTTTTCGGCTTCACTCCTTCCCTCCTGCCAGCCCCATCTGTGCCAGCCTTCAGAAATCTCATTGTTTCCGCACCAAAGTGCCACCGATGCATGATTTCTCAATCTTTTCACATTGTCAATCGCTTCCTGACGGACATTTTCCAAAAATTCTTCATCACCCGGATACATCCCATTGGCGAACATAAAATCCTGCCAGACAAGGATTCCCTTTTCATCGCACAATTCATAAAAATAATCATCTTCATAAATCCCACCGCCCCAAACACGCAGCATATTCATATTTGACTGCTGAACATCATCCAGCAATTTTTCATAATTTTCTTTTGTAACCCAATTCTGAAAACTGTTTTGAGGAATATAATTCGCGCCTTTCATAAATACAGGTTTGCCGTTCAGTTTGAAATAAAAGCTCTCACCAAACTCATCTTTTTCTGTGATTAACTCGATTGTTCGAAGACCTTTTGAAAAAGATTTATGATCCAAAATTTTTGCGCCATATCTAACAATTATTTGTATATCATACAAATAGGGTTCGCCCAGATTGTTTGTCCACCATAGCTTTGGGTTTTTGATTGAAAACTTAAAGGCTTTTTTGGTTTGTGTTTCTTTTAACGAAATTTCTCCAGCTGTTACGAGTGACCCATTTACAAAAATTTCTGCAACCGCGACATTTTTATCACGGTTTGTATTTAATGTTATTTCAGCTTCTAATTCTGCCTTTTCCTTCGTTAAAGTTAATTGTCTGATATAAGCATCCTCAATCTTTGCGTCTTCCCAAAAGTTGAGATAAACATCCCGCCAAATCCCGACTGTATTGTATTTCGGCCCCCAATCCCAGCCGTATTGAAAAGCTGCTTTTCGGGTAAACATTCTCGGTCCTTCGGGAAGTTCATACGGGATTTGTTTCATCTTTTCGGCTTCAATCACTGATGTTGGTGTAAATTCAATTTTCAGTTCATTATTTTCTTTCAGATATTTTTTCACATCAACTTTCCAGATTCTGAAAGCATTATCCGCTTCCAAAATCAATTTTCCGTTCAAAAAAACTTTTGCATAAGTATCCAATCCTTCAAAAACCAATTCTGAATTTCTTGAATTTAATTGCTGTTTGCCAATTTTAAATTTAGTTTTATAAGTCCAGTAACGATCAGCTATCCACTGAAGATCTTTTTCATTATCGCCGACGAAAGGATGTGGGATCAGTCCGTTTTCAAACAAATCGGTATGAATCGAATTTGGGATATGCGTGGGATGCCATTGACCTTTTCCGGTTTCACTGAACTGCCAGTTTTCTGCGATTGGAACCACTACTTTCTGTGAAAGCAATTGAGCCGAAAGAATATATAAACAAAAAAGTATATAATTTTTCAATATCAGAAAACTTGAATTAACTGCATAAATTTCGGTTTGATGCTGACTATTCGGATTTAATAACTTCCAAATCAAAAGATTCTAATATGGAATTGAAATTATTTCACCCTGTTTATCAAGCAGAATCATCTGCGGTTGATCACTTTCCAATGTAATTCTGTCATTTGGGCCAATATGATAAATCGCGTACATTTTACTGATTTCGGAAAGATTCAATTCTTTTTGTTTTGCATCAATCATCAGCCAAACCGGAACAAAAGCCCAATCAATATCTTTCTGTAATCCAAAAGTGTCGGCGTTTTCGGTGTCGCCGGAGATATAAATATTTTTTCCGTGCCAGCTAATCAGATAAGAATAATGCTTGAACGAGATTCCAAAAACTTTGTGAGTTGTTCTAAAAGCTTTGATATTGAAATCAGGAACCAATTTGTTCAGCGTTTCAAGCTTTTCAACATTTGAAGGATCAAATTTCTGACCCGTAAGTTTCTTCAATAATTTCTCTGAATAATGATCTGAATGTTTGTGTGTGAAAATGAAAATAGAATTCTCTTTTATGCTGTCAATCTCGGATTTGTCATATTCCATATAATTGTGTGCGCCTGACTTGTACGGAAAATCAATATAAAAATTGGTTTGTCCGTCGGTCATGTACAGTCCGCAATTTCCGATAAATCTGATTTTAATTTCGTTTGACTGCCCAAATCCATGATTTGAAAAACAAATCAGCACAATAACCAATAATAATTTTTTATAAAAATTTTTCATTTGTCTCGTTTTCAATCGTGGTCATTAATTTTTCGGTTTCTTTAAACCCCGATTTTCAAATATAAATAAAATATCATACGAAACGCTTCAAACAGCAGTTGTAAGAAAAAACAGGAAATCGATCAAGGGCCTCGATCCCTTGGAAGACACCGATTAAAAATTCGCGCTATCGGGTGCGATTGGTTTGTTAGCAGAAACTTGTATTTTTGCAAATACCAAAACAGTCAGACACATTATGAACGAATTGACTCTAAAAACAATAGCTATTGCTGGTTTGTGTTTGCAGTTTGCTGCCTTTTGGCTGGCTGCACCTGAAATATTGGGAGCCGAATGGCTTATTAAAACAAAGAACATTCTCAAGAAGATCATCTCTCAGATTCCCAATTACCTTTTGATTTTGTGTGGTTCCGTATTTGGCGCAGTCATCGCACAAAGTCGCGGCAATTATTTGATATTGGCTCTGGTGGTCATCGTCTTGATTATAGTGACGATTTTTCAAAAAAGAATTTCAAAATACTTGGAAATCAAATTATCTGAACCGCTTATCAGCAAACTGATTGTAAACAACCAACTTCGTTTTACCCTGTTGAAACTGGCTGCCTGGTTTTTTACCATCGGATTTGTACTGCAATTAATAGCAATCATTTGGGGATAATAAAAAGCCCAAAAAAAAACCTTCCAGCCATCGGAATTTACCTGAAACGAATTTATTGTCGTTAATTCATTTTGATGACCAACCTTCAAATCCCTCATCAAATCTGAAATTTTACTGTTGTAGTGGCTTACATATTCCTCCTGTACTTCCCGCCTACATTGAAAAGCGAATCAGTAATTTCACCCAGCGAATTCACTTTTGCAGCTTCCATCATTTCGACAAACATATTCTCGTTGTTCAAAGCAGCATTGTGCAGTTTTTGAAGCGTTTCTTTTGCTTTTTCTGAATTTGCTTGGTTGTAATTTTTCACAGCATCAATCTGAAACTGTTTTTCATCTTCGGTCGAGCGGATGACTTCCTTCGGCAAAACGGTCGGTGAGCCGTCCTTACCCAAAAAGGTATTCACGCCAATAATCGGAAACTCACCCGACTGTTTCAAACGTTCGTAATAAATACTTTCATCCTGAATCTTTCCGCGCTGATACATGGTTTCCATCGCACCCAATACACCGCCTCTGTCTGTGATTCTGTCAAATTCGGCATAAACCGCTTCTTCGACCAGATCGGTCAGTTCTTCGATTACAAATGATCCCTGCATTGGGTTTTCATTTTTTGCCAGTCCCAATTCACGGTTGATAATCAGCTGAATCGCCATTGCACGTCTAACCGATTCTTCGGTCGGAGTTGTGATCGCTTCGTCATAAGCATTGGTATGCAGTGAATTACAGTTATCGTAAATCGCATAGAGCGCCTGTAAAGTCGTGCGAATATCGTTGAAAGCAATTTCCTGTGCGTGCAGACTTCTTCCCGAGGTCTGAATATGGTATTTCAGCATCTGAGAGCGTTCGTTGCCGCCGTATTTAAATTTCATCGCCTTCGCCCAGATTCTTCTTGCTACACGACCGATTACCGCATATTCCGGATCGATTCCGTTTGAGAAAAAGAATGAAAGATTGGGTGCAAAATCATCGATATGCATTCCTCTCGACAGATAATATTCAACATAAGTAAATCCGTTTGAAAGCGTCAAAGCCAGTTGTGTAATCGGATTGGCACCCGCTTCCGCAATGTGATAACCTGAAATCGAAACCGAATAAAAATTTCTGACTTTGTGATCAATAAAATACTGCTGAACATCGCCCATCAGCCGCAATGCAAATTCGGTCGAAAAAATACAGGTATTCTGCGCCTGATCTTCTTTCAGTATATCCGCCTGAACGGTTCCTCTGACCGTTGCCAGTGTTCTTGCTTTGATTTCATTGTAAACATCGGCAGGAAGAACTTCATCGCCTGTCAGGCCAAGCAGCATCAGTCCCAAACCGTTGTTTCCTTCGGGTAATTCTCCATTGTAAAAAGGTCTTTTTAAACCTTTGTCATCAAATTTTTCTTTCAGTTTTTGTTCAACTTTGGCTTCCAATCCGTTTTCTTTGATATACATTTCACACTGCTGATCGATCGCCGTATTCATAAAGAAACCAAGCAGCATCGGCGCCGGACCGTTGATGGTCATACTCACCGAAGTAGTCGGTGCGCACAGATCAAAACCCGAATACAGTTTTTTTGCATCATCCAAAGTTGCAATCGAAACACCCGAATTTCCAATTTTTCCGTAAATATCGGGTCTTGTTTCAGGATCTCTTCCATACAGCGTCACACTGTCAAAAGCTGTGGACAGACGGGCTGCCGGCATTCCGAGACTTACATAGTGAAAACGTCTGTTGGTTCTTTCCGGTCCGCCCTCTCCGGCAAACATCCGGGTCGGATCTTCACCTGTTCTTTTGAACGGATAGATTCCGGCTGTGTAAGGGAATTCTCCCGGAACATTTTCCTGCAGACTCCATTTCAAAATATCTCCCCAGGCGTCATAATTGGGCAGACAAACCTTTGGAATCTGAGTATGTGAAAGCGATTCGGTATGGGTTTGGATTTTGATTTCTTTGTCTCTTACTTTAAAAATATAAACCGGTTGTGAATACCTCTGTTTCTTTTCATCCCAACCCAAAATGATGGTTTTGTTTTCTTTGGTTAATTCTTCAAATTTTTCTTCTTTAATTTTCTTTAAGTCAGCAAACTGAGTATTGTTACTTAATATTTTGGATGAAAGATCAAGCGCATATGCTTCCTGTGCAATTTTGCTTTGCTCATCAGCCCATTTGTCGTAACTTTTGTTGTTTTCAACAATTTCTGACAGATAACGGACTCTTCTGGCAGGAATAACCGATTCCAGATTTTCAATCGAAGGTTTTTCAAATTTCAGATTTGATTTGAATTTTCCGCCGGAGAATTCATCCACCTTTTCAATGATTGCCTTGTACAAATGGTTGGTTCCGGCATCATTGAACATTGAAGCACGACTCGGATAAACCGGCATGTCCTCATAAGGTTTGTCAAAAATCTGATGATTTCTCTGAAACTGTTTTTTCACATCTCTCAATGCATCTGCAGCTCCTTTTTTGTCAAATTTATTGAGCGCAACGATGTCGGCATAATCCAGCATATCGATTTTCTCAAGCTGTGACGCAGCACCGTATTCAGGTGTCATCACATACATCGAGACATCTGCAAATTCCATCACTTCAGCACCCGACTGACCAATACCCGAAGTTTCAAGAATCACCAGATCAAATCCGGCTGCTTTCAGCACATCCAGCGCAGGCGCCACATGCTGAGAAACTGATGCATTCGCCTGACGGGTTGCCATAGAACGCATAAAAACTCTCGGATTGTTGATTGAATTCATTCTGATCCGGTCGCCCAACAGCGCTCCACCTGTTTTTCTTTTGGTCGGATCCACAGATACGATACCGATGGTCTTATCCGGAAAATCAAGCAGATATCTTCTGACCAGTTCGTCGATCAGTGAAGATTTTCCTGCACCGCCTGTACCTGTAATTCCCAGTATTGGCACATGATTCTTTTCCGCTTTCTTTTTTACGATTTCATACAAATCCGAATATTCCTCAATATTGTTTTCAAATGCCGAAATCGCCTGAGCAATATGATGATTGTCTTTTTCCTCAAGTGAATCGACCATTTCTCTGGTCAGTTTGTCACCAGTCGGAAAATCCGAATTCATCACCATTTCGTTGATCATCCCCTGAAAACCGAGATCTCGTCCGTCATCGGGTGTGTAAATCTTCACGATACCATAGCCCATCAGCGATTTGATTTCGGTCGGAAGAATCACACCACCGCCACCACCAAAGATTTTAATATGCCCTGCTCCTTTTTCATTGAGCAGATCGTACATATATCTGAAATATTCGTTGTGACCGCCCTGATAAGAAGTCATCGCGATTCCCTGCGCATCTTCCTGAATTGCAGTATCGACAACCTCCTCCACACTTCGGTCGTGACCGAGATGGATCACCTCCACTCCGGTTCCCTGAATGATTCTTCTGATAATGTTGATTGCCACATCATGACCGTCAAACAGAGAGGCAGCTGTAACCATTCGAATGTGATTTTTCGGCTGATAAACATCCTTTCTGATATCAAATTCCTTTTTTTCTTTAGTATCGGGCATCGTATGATTTTTTCGTGAATAAACAATTTTCAAAATTAAACTATTTTGAGGAATTGATGAAATCAGCGAAATACTGAATTGATTTAATCAATCAGTTGATTTTACGTTTTGATTTTTAATGAATTAGAATCCGATAAATCTGAATGATTCAATTTCTCAATGAATTAATTCAATAGAATCACTTTAAATAAGACCAAATCGAAGCAATTAAAATCCTATCCTTTAAATTTGCAGCATCAAACAAAAACAATGCGTACAAAATCAACCGGTAAGAAAAAGATCAACATTGTCACCCTGGGCTGTGCAAAGAATGTGTATGACTCTGAAGTTTTGAGCGGTCAGCTGAAGGCAAACGGAAAAGAGGTTGTGCATGAAAAAGAAGGTGAAATCGTGGTGATCAACACCTGCGGATTTATCGGTGAAGCCAAACAGGAAAGCATCGATACCATACTCGAATATGTTGACAAAAAGGAAAAAGGACTTGTTGAACAGGTCTTTGTAACCGGCTGTCTGTCCGCACGATACAAACCGGATTTGGAAAAGGAAATTCCGGATGTGGATCAATATTTTGGAACCAGAGATCTTCCGCTGCTGCTCAAAGCTTTGGGTGCAGATTACAAACACGAACTCGTGGGTGAAAGACTGCTCAGCACACCGCTTCATTATGCTTATCTGAAAATTTCTGAAGGCTGCGACCGTCCGTGTTCGTTTTGTGCAATTCCGCTGATGAGAGGAAATCACAGATCAACACCGATTGAAGATCTGGTGGACAGAGCGAAAATTCTGGCTTCAAAAGGAGTCAAAGAATTGATACTCATCGCTCAGGATTTGACTTATTACGGATTGGATATTTACAAAAAAAGAGCTTTGGCAGATCTGCTGAAAGAATTGGTAAAAGTTGACGAAATCGAATGGATCAGACTGCATTATCTTTTCCCGACCGGTTTTCCGGAAGATATACTGGATGTGATCAAAGACGAACCGAAAATCTGCAATTATATCGATATACCGCTGCAGCATATTTCAACCAAAATCCTGACTTCGATGAGACGCGGTACCACCCACGAAAAAACGGATGCGCTGCTTGATAAAATCAGACAAAAAGTTCCAAATCTATGTATCAGAACCACTTTGATTTGCGGTTATCCGGGCGAAACCGAAGAAGATTTTCAGGAAATGAAAGAATGGGTGCGCAATCAAAGATTTGACCGGCTCGGCTGTTTTGCTTATTCACACGAGGAACAGACACATGCCTATCTGCTTCAGGACGATGTTCCGGCAGAAGTCAAACAGCAGCGTGTGGCCGAAATCATGGAAATTCAGTCACAAATTTCGTGGGAATTGAATCAGCGGAAAATCGGAAAACAATACAAGGTGCTGATCGACCGAAAAGAAGGAAATTATTTTGTCGGCAGAACAGAATTTGATTCACCCGATGTGGACAACGAAGTGCTGATTCCTGCTGATGATGACAATTATATTTCGATCGGGAGATTTGTAAATGTAGAAATCGAAAAGGCTGAAGAATTTGATCTGTACGGAAAACTGGTCTGAATTAATTTTTCTTTAAAATTTATTTAATCCGTAATTGTTTTCAACTTAATTTCGAACCAAAATCGGCAGCTTTTGAATTCAAAATATTATTTGGCGGTCATCGCCACCTTTGTCATTTACGGTTTTTTCAGTCTTCCGCTCAAAGCAATCGACGAATATCCGTCACTTGACATATTGCTTTCCAGACTGTCGATGGCAAGTGTGCTGATTTTGATTTTCAGCTTTGTTTTCAGACGAAAAATCACTTTTGAAAAC
>JACFND010000096.1 GCA_019455045.1 Flavobacteriia bacterium | reverse complement strand
CAGTTTTTGCTGTGATTCTGAAATAAAGGTATGCGAATGAATACCGATTTTCATATTCTCCGGATCGTGTCCAAACTGTTTATACTGCTGCTTATAAAAATCAATCAGCTGACCGAACTGCCGCCATCTTCCGCCGATAATTGCAAAAACAATCGGTAAACCGTATTTCGCTGCTCTCACAACCGAATTGGGTGTACCGCCAACAGCAACCCAAATCGGAAGTTCTCGGCCCGGTCTCGGATAAATGGTCTGATTGTTCAGCGGCGCTCTGAAATTTCCTTTCCAGCGCAGCGATTCATTTTCATTGAGTTTCAAAAGTAAATCGAGCTTTTCCTCAAACAGCTCGTTGTAATCATCCAGACTGTAACCAAAAAGCGGAAAAGATTCAATAAAACTTCCCCTGCCTGCAGTGATCTCTGCACGCTGACTGCTCATCAGGTCGATCATCGAAAAATCCTGATACACTTTGACCGGATCTGCAGAACTCAAAACCGTTACACCGCTTGCCAGTTTGATGTTTTTGGTCACCGAAGAAAGTGCCGCCAAAACAATTTCCGGTGTAGCGACCGCATAATCCGGCCGATGATGTTCACCCACCTGAAACAAATCTATGCCGAGTTCATCAGCAAGTTTTACTTCTTCTATAATTTCATGAAGCCGTTCTGCCACCGGCTGATATTTTTTGGTTTGAAGGTCATAATGAAGATCTCCAAACATTCCGATTCCAAATTCCATAAATCAAATTTTACACAAAATTAGTCAATCCGAAAACTTCGGGAATTGATGTGTGGTAATTTCGATTTGGAATGACGGTCGATTTTTTCTCTCACAGATGACACAGATTTGCACAGATGAAAAATTATTTCTGTCCGCTCCGGCTGACGGATAAATGTTACAGATTTGAATTTTTTTGTTTTGGCGGCATTTTTGTCGCGAAGCAAAACAAAAATGATGACAAAACATTTGAAAAATCATCTCAAAACAAATTTCCTGGATTTCCTTTCATTCATTAATAAATCCCAAATCTCCCACTCCAACAAATACAAAATTCTATCGTACCTTTGCCAACTGAAATTTTTATACAAATGCAATTATCAGAACAGGAAATCATCCGTCGCGAAAAATTGGCGCAGCTCAGAGAGATGGGCATAGAAACCTATCCGGCTGCCGAGTTCAAAACCACTTCAACTGCCGAAGAAATTCTGAATGACTTTCAGGACGGTAAACAGGTGAAGCTGGCCGGCAGAATGATGTCCGTTCGTCTGATGGGAAAAGCTTCTTTTGCCGAATTGCAGGACAGCACCGGAAGAATCCAGATTTATATCGCAAGAGATTCAATCTCAACCAATGAGGAAGCAACCGAATACAATGTGCTGTTCAAAAAACTGCTGGACATCGGTGATTTTATCGGTATCGAAGGTTATCAATTCAGAACAAAAGTGGGCGAAATTTCGGTTCATGTAACCAAATTGAGTCTGCTGTCAAAAGCGCTGAGACCGCTGCCGGTTGTGAAAGTGGATGATGATGGAAATGTGCACGATGCTTTTACAGATCCCGAATCCAGATACAGAATGCGTTATGTGGATCTGGTGGTCAATCCGCAGGTCAAAGAAATTTTTGTAAAGCGAACAAAACTTTTCAATGCAATGCGCGATTTCTTTAACCGCGAAGGTTATATGGAAGTCGAAACACCGATTCTTCAGGCGATTCCGGGCGGTGCTGCTGCCAGACCATTTGTCACCCATCACAATGCGCTCGACATTCCGCTTTATCTGAGGATTGCAAACGAATTGTATCTGAAAAGACTGATTGTTGGCGGATTTGACGGTGTTTATGAGTTTTCAAAAAACTTCAGAAACGAAGGAATGGACAGAACCCATAATCCGGAATTTACCGCAATGGAGATTTATGTCGCTTACAAGGATTACAACTGGATGATGGAATTTACCGAACAGCTGCTCGAATATTGTGCGGTTCAGGTCAACGGCACCACAAAATCAACTTTTGGCGAACATCAGATCGAATGGAAAGCGCCTTATCCGAGGATCTCAATGCGTGATGCGATTTTGAAATTCACCGGTTTTGACATCAAAGGAAAATCAGAAACAGAAATCCGTCAGGCTGCAATTTCTATGGGCATCGAAGTGGATGACACCATGGGCAAAGGAAAGCTGATCGACGAAATTTTTGGCGAAAAATGCGAAGGCAACTTTATACAGCCGACCTTTATTATTGATTATCCGATCGAAATGTCGCCGTTGACCAAAAAACACAGAACCGAAGAAGGTCTGACCGAAAGATTTGAACTGATGGTCTGCGGAAAAGAGATTGCAAATGCATATTCTGAGCTCAACGATCCGATCGATCAGAGAGAACGTTTTGAAGAACAGCTGAAACTGTCCGAAAAAGGTGATGACGAAGCAATGTTTATCGATCAGGATTTTCTGCGTGCTTTGGAATACGGCATGCCGCCCACATCGGGTCTCGGCATCGGTATGGACAGATTGGTTATGTTTCTGACCAACAATCCGTCGATTCAGGAAGTGCTGTTTTTCCCACAAATGCGACCCGAGAAAAAACAGGTTGCTGTTTCTGAAGATTCAAAAATGATTTTGGAACTGCTCGGAAAATCAGGCAATACAGAACTGAATGAATTGAAAAATCAATCCGGCCTATCCGGCAAAAAATGGGACAAAGCCATCAAAGAACTGACCGCAAACAAATTGGCAAAAGTTGAAAAAACGGATGAAGGTTTGTTTGTTGATTTGAACTAAAATTAGAAGTTAGAAATTAGAGGTTAGAAATTAGAGGTTAGAAGTTAAAAAATGAACATCCCTGATTAGTGTTGACCACTTTTGGTTAAACATTCATTATCAAAAA
>JACFND010000031.1 GCA_019455045.1 Flavobacteriia bacterium | reverse complement strand
TTTTTGATAATGAATGTTTAACCAAAAGTGGTCAACACTAATCAGGGATGTTCAGGCTTCTATTTTCCATCTTCCGGCACCCAACACCCAGCACCCAACCTATTCCCGGTAAATCAACGGCGCATACTTCGATTGATTGAACTCGATTTCCTTTTCAAAAGTCTGAACCGGAATCATTTTTCCGTCTTCCAGTTTTTCGATCTCGACAAAGATCGGTTTTGATTTTTTATCTTTCTGAAAGAGGTTGTGAATATAGATTTCATAATAACCGTCATCGAGTTTTCCGCCCGAGACAAGTGTTCTGTCCGATTGTCTTTCTTTTTCGATTAACGATTTGTATGGTTCCGAACGTTCCACTTCGCCAATGCTCAAAAATCTGCCGAGAAAAGTCGGTGTATTGTCTTTGATTTCAAATATCCGAATGTCCTTGTTCTGAAACAGTCTGACTTCATAATCGTTGTCTGCATCTTTGAGCGTGAACAGCACGATTTCATCGACCGGAAACTGATAATCCTCAAATTCGCTCGCTTCCTCATCATTTTCATAAGTGATCGGCATCTGATACAGCAGATTGACCCGCTGATCTTTTTTGATCATCGCCGGACGTATCGGTCTGATTTCCATCGAGATTCGGTTGAGCGCATCTATCGAATACTGAGCCAGAACCGGATTGCTGCCTTTGACTTCAGAAAAATTCAGCATCACACCTTCTTTTGTAATCACAAACATAATCACAGCACTCGCCTGACTGATTCCGTACTGCGCCATCACATCATGCATTCCTTCCATTTTCTCGTTGAGCAGATCAGATATTTTTTCGGCCATACACTCGTTCATTACCTTTTTTCGGCTGGGCTTGATATGTTCACAACCCGGAAAAACCGGCATTTCTTTGACCTCAGAAGCGGTGTACAGCGGCTGCTGCTGCGAAAATGCAGGTTCTGACATCATCAGAAAAAGCAGGAATAAAGAAAAGTGTTTCATAATCGATTTTAAAGATAACTGATTCGCGCCGAATCTGATGAAATTTTTTTAAAATTATCTGAGAACCAATGCTGAATATTTGGTCCAGCTAAATTCCTTTCTGCTCAACTCAGCCTCGAGTTCTTCTGTTTTATTATTCAGATAGTACACAAAAATCTTATCCGGCTCGCTGTCTTTTATATAAACTCTGTAAATCTTTCCGTTTGCATTTTTTTCGGTCACCAGATGTCTGTCTCCCGATGAAGCGTAAAGACTTCGATAAGGTTCAAGTTCAAAGACTTCTTCAAAAGAATTGAACTGACCCAGATAAACCGATTTGTCTCCAGATACCTCATAAGCCTTTAATTTAACAGCCTTTTCGTCTAATCTGATTTCATAAGTTTCAGAATCGGATTTGAGCGTATAAAATACCATTTCGGTAAAGTCATAATCGCTGAGCGGAGTTGGGTTTTTTATACCATCGATCTGATAAGTGACCGGCAGCATAAAAACCAGATTGACCGGTGAACCGTCAACCAGAGTTGCAGGCTGTATCGGCTGAATCTTTTCTGAAATCATCTGCATTGAAGCTGCCGAAACACGACAGAGAAGCTGATTGAGATAGTTATTGGTCTCCGTCGGTTTGATTTGAATTATTTTTCCGTCTTTATCAACTACAAATTGAATTCTGCAAACAGCTTTTTCGGTATTGAAATTTTCCAATACCGCTCCAAAATCACTCATTAAATCAGCCAGTTGTGAAGTAAGATTTTTTGAAAGACACTGCGAAAGCTCAGCTTTTTGTTCAATCTGAAATTCCTCGCAGCCCGGATAAACAACCATTCCGTAAACCTGTCTTGCGGTAAAACCGGGGTTCTGCGCAGACAGCAGCCCCGTCAGCAGTATAAAAAATAAGAAACCGTAAATCCTCATTTGATTTGTTTTGAAAATGAGTGGCAATATAAAAATGATTTTTAAAGCAGTGCTTTATTTTGCTGCATTCTTTTTTGCAGATCTTGCTTTCAGTGTTTCAAAAACAATCGGCATCACCGACAGAATCACGATTCCGATGATGAATTTTTCAAGATGTTTTTCTACAAACGGAATCTGTCCGAGCAGAAAACCGATGGTGGTTACGCCGCCCACCCAGAGTACTCCGCCGAGTATGTCGTAAGGAAGAAATATTTTGTAATTCATTCGTCCGACACCGGATACAAAAGGTGTGATCGTTCTGACAATGGGTACAAAACGGGCAATGATGATCGTCTTGGTTCCGTTTTTTTCAAAGAATTTATGGGTCTGATCCAGCCATTCCTGTTTGACCAGCTGTTTCCCTCTGAATTTCCAGGAAAGCACCTTTTCATGAAAAAATCTGCCCACAAAATAATTGGTGTTGTCGCCCAGCACCGCAGCCAGAATCAGCAGTGGAATCAGCAGCCAGATATTCAGTCCGCCCTCTGCCGCACAAAGCATTCCGGCGGTGAACAGCAACGAATCGCCCGGAAGAAAAGGCATGACGACCAGACCGGTTTCAACAAAAATGATCAGAAACAGAATTGCATAAATCAGTGTGCCGTATTCGGCAAAAAGCCACATCAGCGTTTCCTTGGTATTGGTCAGCAGATCGATCAGAAAGTTGATAAATTCCATTTTAAAATTTTGGTGAACTTAATTAAATTATTTGAAAACCATCCGGAAATTATCTGATTCCCTGACCGTTTGAAGTTTTCTCCTCAGGCACCACAAAAGTGAGTTTTCCGTCTTCTTTGTCAGCAAGCAAAAGCATTCCCTGACTGACGATTCCTTTGATTTTTCTCGGCGCCAGATTCACCAGTACGGTCACCTGTTTTCCGATGAGCTCTTCGGTTGTAAAACTTTGTGCAATACCCGAAACGATGGTTCTCACATCCAGACCGGTATCGACTTTCATTTTGATCAGTTTGTCTGCATTTTCAACTTTTTCTGCTTCGAGTATGGTGCCGGTTCGCATATCGATTTTTGTGAAATCATCAAAACTGATTTCGTCTCTCTGTGCTTCGGCATTCGGATTGGTCATTTGATTTTTTGTTTTTGTATTTTGTAATTTTTGAATCTGGGCATCAATGGTTTCATCTTCTATTTTTGAGAAAATCAATTCGGCTTCATTCAACTTATGTCCCGCCGGAAGAATCTCGCTGATATTTTCAAGTTCATTCCAGTCTTTGAGTTCCATATTGAACATTTTGTTCAGTTTTTCAGCTGTAAACGGAAGAAAAGGTTCGCTTAGCTGAGCCAGCATTCCGGCGATCTGAACCGCTGCATACATGATTCCTTTTACTTCTTCGGGTTTGTGCTGTTTTTTCCAGGGTTCCTGAATCTGCAAAAACTGATTGCCCAATCTGGCCAGGTTCATATATTCGTGAAGCGCATTTCTGAATTCATATTTTTCAAGATAAGCACCTATGTTTTTTGCAAAATCTTTGAGCTGATTCAGTTCGTCAAATTCAACCGTTTTCTCCGGAACTTTTCCATCATAATATTTATGACTCAAAACCATCACCCGATTGATAAAATTTCCCAAAATCCCAACCAGCTCAGAATTGTTTTTGGTCTGAAAATCCTTCCAGGTGAAATTGTTATCCTTGTTTTCGGGCAGATTCGCAGCCAGCACATATCTCAGCACATCCTGCTGACCCGGAAAATCATCCAGATATTCATGCGCCCAAACCGCCCAGTTTCTTGAAGTCGAAATTTTATCGTTTTCAAGATTCATAAATTCATTGGCCGGAACGTTGTCGGGCAGTATATAATCGCCGTGCGCCCTGAGCATACACGGAAAAATGATGCAGTGAAAAACAATATTGTCCTTTCCGATAAAATGAACCAGTTTGGTGTCTTCGTCCTGCCAATAAGGTTTCCAGTCTTTCCCGACTTCCTGCGCCCATTCCTGGGTAGCAGAAATATAACCGATCGGTGCATCAAACCAGACATACAGCACTTTTCCTTCAGCATCGGGCAGTGGAACTTTCACGCCCCAATTCAAATCACGGGTCATCGCTCTTGGTTTCAGTCCGTCATCGATCCAGGATTTCACCTGACCGTAAACATTTGGTTTCCAATCATCTTTGTGGTCTTCCAAAATCCATTCTTTCAGAAAATCTTCATATTCATTCAAAGGCAGATACCAGTTTTTGGTTTCTTTCAGTATCGGCGTGCTTCCACTCAAAGCAGAATGCGGATTGATCAGCTCGGCCGGGCTGAGCGTACTGCCGCAATTTTCGCACTGATCACCGTAGGCATTCATAAAATGACAAACCGGACATTCGCCGATGATGTATCTGTCCGCCAGAAATTCTTTTGCTTCGGGATCATAAAACTGTTCCGAAACTTCTTCTGTAAATTTTCCTTTGTTGTAAAGATTCAAAAAGAAATCAGCCGAATTTTTATGATGAATCGGATTTGAAGTTCTTGAATAATGGTCATAAGAAATTCCAAGTCTTTTCATGGTTTCCTTGATCAGACTGTGATAACGGTCAACGATCGCCTGAGGTGTGGTGCCTTCTTTTTTGGCGCGGATGGTAATCGGAATTCCGTGTTCGTCAGATCCGCCGATAAAAGCGACATCCATTCCTTTTCTGCGCAGATATCTCACATAAATATCGGCAGGCACATAAACACCTGCAAGATGGCCGATGTGGATCGGGCCGTTGGCATAAGGAAGAGCGGTGGTCACCGTGTATCGTTTCGGATTGTTCATCTGATTATTTTTTGGAGTGCAAAGATACGGACTGGAACAGAATTTTACAGCCGGTTTTTGTAATTATTCTGTGGTTTTTGGCTTTGAATTAATTTTTTACGGCTTTGAAAAGATAAAGCTTCTTTCGGTTCACATTGTTTTTGGTTCCCGGCTTTTGTTCGTTGTTGTCAAATTCACCAATCAGCTCAACTTTAATTCCGATTTCGGCCAATTGATCTTCGGTTTCTTCAAGACTCAGATTTCGCATCGCCAACAAATAAAATTCATTTTCGGCCGGAAAGGTTTTGGAATCATCCGCAAAGATTTCAGGGATGACTTCACCGTATTTGAACCAGATTTCGGGCATATTGGTATTGTAACCGTATAATTTCAAACCGGAATTTTTGATCATGCTTTTTTGGGTCATGATGGAATGATAATCCGGATTGCTGTTAAAAACACCATCGATCACAGGCGTACCCAGAATCAGTGCAAATGCTGTAAATGCAATATTCAGCCGGATGGCTTTTTTGTAATTTAATTTTCCGAATGACTGAAAAATCAGAAATAATCCGATGACAAATAAAACCACAGACAATGCAATCGAATAAAATCCGATCTCAGATTTTAAAATTCCAAACACCAAAACCGGACTGAGCAGACCGACAGCACCGATCAAACCAAATGAAATCCTTGCGATTATATTTTCCCATTTGAGGCCAGAATTGGATTTGATCAAAGTATAGAGATAAAGACCGGTTGTGGCAGCCAGCGGAATCATCAGCGGAAAAAGATATCTTTCTTTTTTTGACGGGACCAGCGACAGCAGCACCAGACAGACGATTGTCCACCAGAAAAAGAATTTGTAGGAATCTGGATGATGGCTTTTCTTTTTTACAAACGGATAGGCGAGTGAGATTACTGCAAATACTGCCCAAATACCCATCTGAACCGGGAAGCTAAGATATCTTGTCACCGGTTTGACTTCATGATTGGTTCTTGCATTTGATTCAATTTCAATGATTCGCATCAGATTTTCTTTGTCAAACGCATAGATGTATGCATACCACGAAAGACCGATCAGCAGCATCAGAAATCCGAGCCAGAGCCAGCCTGCCCATTTGATTTTTGGAAAACCGTAAGTGATCCAATACGCAAAAAAGAAGGGCATACTGATCACATACAGACCGGTCGGCCCTTTGCTGAGAATTGACAAACCGAGAAAAATTCCGGACAGACTGAAATAAAGAAAATTCTTTTTGTCGGTTTTAAAAGTTAAATAGAAAAAGTAAGTTCCGATCAGTGCAAAATTATAACAGTAAATATCCCATTCTGCTTTTTTCCCGATAAACAAAACCAAAAATCCGGTTGCAAAAATCAGTGAAACCAGTGCCGACTGTCTTTTGCTGCCGGTTTCTTTTTTGATGAATTGATACAAAAATCCGATCAGAACCACACTTGAAAGCGCAGCCGGAAATCTCAATGCCCAAAGTGTTTGGGTTCCGAAAATTTCTGCCATGACCGCGCTCAGCCAGGTTGGTAAAGGCGGTTTCTGATAACGTGCTTCACCGTTCATGGTGGTGAAAATCCAATTTCCGTCATCGACCATTTCGCGCACGCTCACAAAATTTCTGGCTTCCATGATGTCTGCAAACAGATAATTCAGATGGATTAAAAACAAAATCAGACAAAAAAGAATGATCAGTTTGAATGAGATTTTCATATTTTCGGATTCGATTTTCAAAGATAGAGATTCGAAGCCAATCATTATTTTTAATTTTGGGACATGAACGAAGAAGTGGATCAGATCATCGGCAACACCATCAGGAATTATCAGTGGGCGCTCTGGGCGATTGCGCTTCTGCTGGTTTTGTACTGGCTTTTGAAATCTTTGTTGTACCGAAAAAAGAAATAGAATTCTTCCAAAAAACAACTCCCAAGCTGATAAAATCTTTGTTTCCCAGTTTCAGCGCTTATCGTACATTTGCAAAATGTCAAATATAGTAGCCATCGTCGGCCGCCCGAATGTCGGCAAATCCACACTGTTCAACCGTCTGCTCCAGAAACGCCAGGCGATTGTAGATGATGTTTCGGGTGTGACCCGCGACCGTCATTACGGAAAAAGCGACTGGAACGGAAAGGAATTTACGGTCATCGATACCGGCGGTTATATCGTCGGATCTGACGATACCTTTGAAACCGAAATCAGAAAACAGGTGGAACTCGCCATAGATGAGGCAAATGTGATACTGCTGATGGTTGATAATCAGGTGGGTCTGACCGATATGGACAAAGAAGTTGCTCAGCTGCTCAGAAGATCAGAAAAACCGATACTGCTGGTAGTCAACAAGGTGGATTCAAACAAAAATCTGGATGATACCTATGAGTTTTACAATCTTGGTTTTGAGAAATTTTTTACGGTTTCATCAATGACCGGCAGCGGAACGGGCGAACTGCTTGACGAAGTGATTACTCATTTTGACGATACCGAATATCAGGATCCGTTCGAAGGACTGCCGAGAGTGACCATCGTCGGACGTCCGAATGCAGGCAAATCAACTCTGACCAATGCGCTTTTGGGTGAAGAAAGAAATATAGTGACCGATATTGCCGGAACGACACGAGATACGATTGAAACGCTTTACAACAAATTCGGTCAGGAATTCGTACTGATCGACACCGCCGGAATCAGAAAAAAAGGAAAGGTGAGTGAAGACCTTGAATTTTATTCGGTGATGCGTGCCATCCGTTCGGTTGAGGACTGCGATGTCTGTGTACTGATGGTCGATGGAACACGCGGTTTGGAAGCTCAGGATATGAACCTGCTTTTTCTGGCCGAAAGAAACCGAAAAGGGATCGTGATTCTGGTCAACAAATGGGATCTGGTCGATAAGGAAACCAATACGATGAAGGAATACGAGGCAGAAATCAGACGAAAAATCGCTCCTTTTTCGGATGTTCCGATACTGTTTATTTCAGCACTGACCAAACAAAGGGTGCACAAGACGGTGGAAACGATTATGCAGGTCAATGAAAACAGAAGCCGCAGAATCAAGACCAGCAAGCTGAACGAGCTGATGCTGCCGATCATAGATGCGACCCCGCCGCCTGCGATCAAAGGAAAATACATCAAAATCAAATATGTGACCCAGCTGCCGACAAAGACGCCACAGTTTGCGTTTTTTGCAAATCTTCCGCAGTATGTGAAAGAGCCGTACAGAAGATTTATTGAAAATCAGCTGAGAAAGAATTTTGATTTTAAAGGTGTTCCGATCGATATTTATTTCAGACAGAAATAATCCGGTTTATTTGTCGTCGTCATCGTCGTCGTCAAAGGTTTTTGCGATTTTCTCAATGTTCAGACTTCTTGCCATCGCATCAAAGATTTCTTTGTAGGTGCCGTTTTGGTCGTATATTTCCTGATGAGAACCCGATTCCATCACTTTTCCTTTTTCCATCGCATAAATTCTGTCAGCATCGATAATCTGTGAAATGCTGTGCGAAATAATGATGACCGTTCTGTCTTTTTTGATTGCATCCAAACTGTTTTTGATTTGTTCGGTTGCAATCGCATCCAGACTGGCTGTGGGCTCGTCCAAAAAGATGATTGGCGGATTTTTCAGAAACATTCTTGCAATCGCAATCCTTTGCTGCTGCCCGCCTGACAACAACAATGCATTGCTTTCGAACTGTTTTGGAAGTTCTGAAATCTGGTCGTAGATATATGCTTTTTTGGCTGCTTCGATCACTTCCTGTTTGCTGGCTTTTGGATTTCCGTAACGTATATTTTCTTCGATGGTTCCGCTGAAAATGTGATTTTTCTGAAGCACCAGACCAATGTTGTTTCTTAAAAATCGGGTGTCATAATCCTCGAGCGGAATTCCGTCCAAAAGAATTTCACCCTTGGTTGGCTGATAAAATTTATCAAGCAGATTGATCACCGTGCTTTTTCCGGCGCCGCTCAAACCGACAAAGGCAGTAATTTTGTTGGGCAGAATTTCCATATTGATATCAAACAGCGCCTGAGTACCGTTCGGATAGGTGAAATCAACATTTTTGAGTTCAAATTTTCCGCTGATTTTTTCGGGTTTGTAATTTCCCGAACTTTCTATTTGATCATCCGCATTCAGCACATTGAAGAAACTTTCGGAATAAATCACCGCATCATTCATATCGTCAAAAATCCTGTGCAGCTGACCGATCGGTGCAGTTACGTTGTTAAATAGCAAAATATGAAACATAATCATTCCGATGCTCATTTGACCGATCAGCACCAGATAGGCGGTCAGTATGATGATGATCACAACTCCGATCTGTTCTACAAAAGTTTTGATTCCGTTAAAAAGAAAACCGGTTTTCTGTGTCTGCAGCTGATTTTCGGTCATTTCATACTGAATGTCATTCTGTTTGTCGGCCTCAATTTTTTCGCGGTTAAATGATTTGATAACTGTAATCGACTCAATGATATTGACGATTCCCTGACTTTTTGATTCTCTGAAATGACGCATCTTTCTTCGCCATCCGCTCAGCTGTTTTGCCTGTTTGATGATGATGAAAATATAGATCGGCACAATTCCCAATCCGACCATTCCCACCCAAACATTTGCATTGAACATCAGTATCAAAGCAATCAGCGAGTTTGCAAAAAGCGGCAGTATGTTGATAAAGAAATTCTGTACCAGCCGGGTCAGACTTGAAATTCCAAGATCGATCCGGGTTTGTAATTTTCCGGATTCATTGTCGCCAGAAGTGAAAAATGCCATCCGATAGGTCAGTATTTTTTCGACCACCGAATTTGCCAAATCTCTTGAAATATAAATTCTGAGTTTTTCGCCGTAAAATTTCTGACCAAAAGTGATAAACACATTCACGATTTCCTTGCTGAGCAGTATGATCGAAATCGTCAGCAGTATGGTGGCTCCGTCTTTGAAACCTTTTCCGGCTTCGACGAGTTCGTTGACCGCATCCACAGTGTATTTCAGTATGAAAGCGTTGACCTGAGCGGTAAAAGAACCGATCAGCGTCAGAACCAAAGTTCCGATGACAAGCAGGCGATAAGGTCTGACAAAAGGTCTGAGATATTTGAAAAGCTGAAGCAGCGACATCGGACAAATTTAATTAAAGTTTGAAAAAACCTTCAAAAATTCCCAAACCAAACAATGCAAAATCGTATTTGACCGGATCTTTGGCGTCCATTTTCTTCAGATTTGAATTCAATTCAATCGCTGCTTTCCAGTCGTTTTGTTTTCTTTTGAGCAGACCGAGTTTTCTGGCCACATTACCCGAATGCAGATCAAGCGGACAAACCAGCTGTGAAGCCGAAATATTTTTCCAAATTCCAAAATCAACCTGCTGTCGGTCGGTTCTGACCATCCATCTCAGAAACATATTCAGCCGTTTGGCAGCAGATCCTTTTGCAGGACTCGACAGATGTTTTTCGGATCGTTTGAGATGTTCAATTTCAAGAAATTTATTTCTGAAATTTTCAATCGCATTATAACTGTCGGTGTCTTTTTTTGAAAAATGAAATACGGTTTCCAGACCGCCGTGGTTGAGATAAATATTTTTGAGCGAACGAAAATAAAAATCAAGATCGGTTGAATTGATCGTCCGGTGTTTGAAATCTTCAATTTTTTCAAATTGATTTTCATTGTAATTCATCACAAAATCATAAGGAGAATTTCCGACACGGTTCATCAGCTCGTTTGCTTTTCCGATGATCATTTTTCGGTTTCCCCAGGACATAGTTGCAGCCAAAAATCCAGAAATTTCAATGTCTTCCTTTAATGAAAACCGATGCGGAATCTGAATCGGATCGCTCTTGATAAATTCAGGCCGATGATATTGAATCACTTTCTGATCCAGAAATTCTTTGAGTTCAGCCCGATTCATTTTTTGATTTCGTCGCTTTTAAATCCGTCCTTAAGATTTCCGGTTCTCAGCTGAGGTCTGTGCCCTTCTCTTTTTTTGATATAATTGATCATAATCTTGTTTGCAACCGGCAGTTCGCCGTCGCCGGTCAGCCACATATAAGTTTTGACCGGTGAATTGTATTCCAGATTTCCGTCGGTGATTTTTTCGTAATGATAGATGTACTGCGAATTCTTTTTGGGTTTGAAAATATAAGGTGCTCTGAAAGTTTTGGTCTGGGTTCTCATAAAATGATTGTTTGTCAATGCTTTGAAATTCAGATTGAAAACCAGCGGAATCAATACCGGAACTACAGTCAGTGTCAGCAGTATTTTTAAATTTCTGAAACTGATTTTGATAAGTATTGTTGCAACGATAATCAATCCCAAAACCAAAATGATATGAAAGAAAAACCGGTATTGAGGCGATGTGAAATACAAAATCAGAAACTGAAACAGGCCGGCGAAATAAATCCAAAAAAGCGCTTTGTTTTTTCTGATCCAAAACGGAAATACAATCAGCAGAACCAAAATCAGTTTGTTGAAAACTCCGTGCAATTTCGGACTGAAAAACCATTTTGTAAATTTTGTCAGCGGTGACCAGTTTTTGAAATTTTCAAATTCTTCCGGCGATGAATTATAAGCATGAAACTGCGGATAGGCATAAAATAGCTGTTGCAGATGATTGGGCATTTTCCAATCCGGATTCAGCAGATTTCCGAGCAGATCGGTCGGATTGAGCAGATAGCCGGTGATGATGTAATTTTTTGAAAGAAACGCAATCAGCGCAGTCAGACAAAGCAGAAATGCCGCCGGAACCGTTTTTCTGAAAGCAGATGACTTGATCAAAAGTACAATCGGCAGTATCAGTGCCGGAAATGAAGTGATTTTTGAAAGCGTGAGCAGCAGTCCGAAAATAAACAGCAGCAGTATATGGTCTTTGTCCGGTTTTTCGAACTGATTCAAAAAAATCCAGACCATTACCGGGAAAATCAAAAAGACGGGCAGATCGGGTGAAGGCGCATCCAGAAATCTGAACAAAAAGACAGATGCGATGAAGATCAGACCGATAAATAAATCGGGAAGATTTTTTTGTTTTGTAAAATGATTCAGCCGGTCAGAACCAAAAAAGGAAATCACGACCAACAGAAATCCGTTCAGATCATTCAGAAAATTGACCAGAAAGCCAAAATTGAAACTGCTTTGAAGCATGTGCCAGCCCGACATCTGACCAAAAAACAGATGAAGATTTGCAAGACCTTTGACCAGACCGTAAGTGTTCAGCCATTTGATGGTTTGTATGTAATAAGATTCGTTGTCGGGCAGATAGGGTGAAACCGAAGACTGCATCAGCGCAGCGATTCCGATGAAAATGAAAAGGAATTTAAGGAAAGGATTCCATTTTTTGAAATCATCAACTGACTGAATTAAAATCGATTTGATTTTTGTTCTTTGATAATAAATCAAACCTGCAGCAATCAATGAATTGACACAATAAAAAGTCAGACCGACCGAAAAGAAAATTGCCCAAAAGTGAATCAGTATCAATTGAAAAAACAAACCCGAAACAATCAGAAAAACCGGATTTTTGATTTTTGTGAAATTCATAATCAGACTGCCCATTCCGACGGTGATGAACAGTATATAAAACCATGAAATCAGTATAAAAATCATTGGCTCAGATTTCGAAACGGCCGTCTATCATCTGAAGTTTACGGTCTGCCATATCCGCCAGTTCTTCGTTGTGGGTCACAATGACAAAGGTCTGGCCGAATTCTTCTCTCAGTCTGAAAAACAGCTGATGGAGTTCTTCTGCATTTTTTGAATCCAGATTTCCGGAAGGTTCATCCGCAAAGACAACGCTCGGCTGATTGATCAGTGCTCTGGCAACCGCCACACGCTGCTGTTCTCCGCCCGAAAGCTGTGAAGGTTTGTGTTCAAGCCGTTGTCCGAGACCCAGGAAATTGAGCAGTTCCTTTGCTTTGTCGTGGACTTTGCTTCGTTTCATATTTCCGATATAACCCGGAATACAGACATTTTCAAAAGCAGTAAATTCGGGCAGCAGCTGATGAAACTGAAAGATAAAACCGATGTTTTCATTTCTGAATTTTGAAAGCGCGATATCGGAAAGTTTGGTGATATCGACTTTTTTGATCAGGATTTCGGTATAATGTTTTTCAGGTTCGGTACTTTTTTCAAGACTGCTCAGAATCTGAAGCAGTGTGGTTTTTCCGGCACCCGATGCACCGACGATCGAAACGATTTCGCCTTCGCTCACATCGATAGAAACTCCTTTGAGGACTTCCAGATTGTCAAAACTTTTGAAAATATTTTTTGCGGCTATCATCGGTCTAAAATTAAGTACAATTCATCAAAGTACAAAGTTGATTTTTGTCTGATCGGTTTGGTACGGACAAAAAAAATCAGCTCTTCAAACGAAGAACTGATTTTTTGAAATTTTTCAGCTGAAAATTATTCAACAGTGATGGTTCCCTGCATAGCAGCAAAGTGACCTGGGAATGAGCAGAAGAACGGATATACACCCGGTTCGCTCAAGTTGAAAGTTGCAGATTTTTCCTCACCGGGACCTGCCATTTCAGTGTATCCAACGATTGAATTTTTCATATCGCCGTCGATTTTTTCAATTCCGCCAACTTCAACAGCTTTCATACCGAAATCTTTAACAACAGAACCCGGTTTCAAAACTACTACGTCGTGTGACATTGCTTCTGCAGGAAGGCTCCCTACGTTTTTAATGGTGATTTTTACTTCACCAGCTTTCACTGTAAATTCAGTTTTGTTGAACTGCATTTGGTCGTTACCTTCCAAAACGATGGTGTTTGCATCAGCAGTTTCGTCAGCTGCAGGAGCAGCCTCTTCAGTTGCAGTATCTTCAGTTGCAACAGATTCATCTGTAGTTGTTGATTCAGTGTTACCGCCACATGCTACAAATGTAAAAGCTCCGATTCCCAATAAGAAATAACTTAATTTTTTCATTTTTTGATTGTTTTTTTTGAAGTGCCAAATGTACGAAATCGTTTTGATTTTCGGACTAATATTTATCAGTTATTTGTTGGATCTCATCTGGTGGTTTGCAATCGCAACTGTCTTATTTTGAATTTATTCAATTCGCTGTTCTGACTATCTCTTGCTTTTGCTTTTTGTATAGAAATTTTAGTTTTATGATAAAAAAAATTGTATAAAAAAGAGCCAACGTACCCGGATAGACAAATGGTCTGCCCTCATCTGAAATTGATGTCTGTTCCGGATTCTTCTCAGTACATTCCGGGTGAGCTGACCAGTGCAATGGTCGGAATGTGGATGGTGAGCCCGAATTTGATTCCGTCAAATGAAGTGTATTTGTGTTTTGCAAATTCAAACGAATAACCCACATTGGCTTCAAGCAGACCCAGTATGGCAATTCCGGCTTCGGGTGTCACATTCCAGGGCGATACATTGACCCGAACCGAATAAAAAGTTCCGCGGATATATTCGCGATAAGGATCAATCCTGTTTTTTGTCTTTTGTGCATTGAACTGATAGCCGATGCCCAGCTCGGGAACGATTACAAACCGGTCCTTGAAATAAGCCATATTAGCGGTTGCGCTCAGATCAAACAGATTGTTGTTGGTCTGAACCAAATAGACTTCGGGTCCGATTTTGAAATAATTTCCGTTCAGATTTGAATAACCCAAATTAATCAGCAAATGACTCATTGTTCCGCCGCTTTGCTGTGCATTTGAAAATGCAAAAAGCAGCAGAAAAAATAATTTCATCAAATTCTTCATCCGAAAAACCTTCATTTTACGGCAATACGATCAGAGGGGTTTCAGCATCATACACCAAATCGTTGATCAGGAATTTTCTGAACAGATAATCGGTCAGCAGTCTTTCACCTTTTTGGACAACAAGCAGCTCGTTAGATTTACCGCTGATCACATTCTGGATATTTCTGGACGGACTGTCGGTCACATAAATTTCATAAAAAGTCCTGAATTTGCTTGCAAACATATCCGCATGCTCTTTGAGCAGTTTTTCCACCTCAGAAGTGTCTTCTTCGGGTCTGGACAGATTGAAAAATACAATTCGGGTTTCTTTGTTGTCAATGAAATTCAGCAGCCGGTTGAATTCAAAAAGATTCAGCTGATACTTGTCCGAAATTCCGACATAGATATTTTTATGCGAATAATCGGACAGCGTGTTTGGAATCGCCACCAGTATGTTGTCGGTGTTCTCAATGGTGTGAATGATGGTGTTTCTCAAAAAGAATTTTTTGATAAAACCGTATTTTTTCAGACCTGCCAGAATCAGATTTTCAAACGACTGTTCCATCAGTTCGCTGAGCGTGTGCTGCAGATCTTTTTCAGATGCGAGATATGAAACTTCAATCATCGGCGGGATGATTCCGTTTGCAATTTCTCTCAACTGCTCTTCTGCTTCCTGATTTGCTTTTTTGATGAGCGCATTTCTTTCTTTGTCATCTGTAAATGCAGGAATCTGAACCGGTGTCTGGTGGAGCAAAAGCACTTCACCATAAACGTGGCTTGCCCAATCGCAGCCGTATTCGATCAGATTTTTGGAGGTTTCTGAAAAATCAATTAAAAGGATAAAGCGTTTTCTCATATTTTAGTATTTTAATTTTTTGATTGACTAAGATAATCATTTATTTTCGAAAAATCATCTGAACTGTCAGACAAAATCGTGAGTTTGTCATTGGCTTCCAGTTTGGTAAAACCGTCAGGATTTATAAAATTGCTGTTTCGCTCAATCAGTGCGATTGTGGTTGAATTCGGGAACTCAAGATCGACAATTTTCTTGCCTGCAATTGCAGAATTTTGAGAAATGACCACTTCGTTTTTAAATGATTTCGGAAGATTCAAAAGCAGTTTGTCTTTTTCGGTAATATTTTTTTCTTCGGCCGGAATTGCAACTTTCAGCCACTTGGCGACCACCGACAGACTAGTTCCCTGTATCAGTACCGAAGTGAGCGAAATAAAGAATACGATACTGAAAATCATATCCGCTTTTTCAATTCCGGCAAGCAGCGGATAGGTCGCAAATACAATCGGAACCGCGCCTCTCAAACCGACCCATGAAATATAAAATCTTCTTCTCAAATTCATTTTGAACGGAATCAGACTGAGAAAAACGCTGACCGGTCGTGCCACCAGAATCAGGAACATTGAAATCAGCAGTCCGACGCCCATGATCGGAATAATTTCTGACGGAAAGACAAGCAGTCCGAGTGTGAGGAACAGTATGATCTGCATCAGCCAGGCAAGACCGTCAAACATTTTCAGAATTGTATTTTTATGGATCAGTTCCTGATTTCCAAGATAAATTGCCGATACATAAACCGCCAGGAATCCGTTTCCGCCTACAAAATCAGTAGCCGAAAAAACAAAAAACATCAGTGTGATGGCGAGCACCGGATAAAGTCCTTCAAAATCAAGCCGAATTCTGTTGATTACAATTTTCCCCAATTTTCCGAATCCCAAACCGAGGATTCCACCCAATATCATCTGTTTGAAAAATACCGGAATCATTGAAGCCACACTCTGGTCCTGATTGACGACAAGCGATAAAAAGATGATGACCAAAACATAAGCAGTCGGGTCGTTGCTACCGCTTTCAAACTCAAGCAGCGGTCTCAGATTTTCTTTCAGAGCCATGCTTTTTGAACGCAGGATCGAGAAAACAGCAGCCGCATCGGTCGATGAAACAATTGAGCCGAGCAGCAGACTTTCGTATATTGTAAGATCGGTCAGCCAGTAAACAAACAGTCCGAGTGTTCCGGCTGTCAGCATTACACCGATGGTAGACAGCACAAAGCCCTGTGCAGCAATCGGTTTGACTGCTTTCCAGCTGGTGTCGAGTCCGCCCGAAAACAATATGAAATTAAGCGCGACAATGCCGATAAACTGTGCAATCTTTGGGTCGTCAAACTGAATTCCGCCCAAACCTTCAGAACCTGCAAGCATGCCCACCGCAAGGAAGAACAACAAAGTCGGCACGCCAAAACGATATGATGTCTTACCGGCAATCAGGCTGATAAACAAAAGTATGGATCCAATCAGTAGAATGTTTTCAGTGCTGAGACTCATTAAAAATAAAAATTTTTCTGCTCAAAGATACATTTTTCTGACCGAGTCTGCTACAGAGTTTTACTGCTTTTGGTCATTAAATTCCACAAAAAAAAGACGCAGCCCCGAAGAGCCGCGTCAAACCTAAAACTATGAAAACACCTAATCGTTAATCAATCGTAAATCCTCTGGTATAGATTCTGCCGTAGGGATCCACATAACTGATTGAAACTTTTCCTTTGTGGGATTTCAGGATTTTCTCGATATCTTTCTGATCGTTTACTTCTTTGTCGTTTACTTTCAGTATGATGAAATTATTGTCGATTCCGATTCCGCTGAGTTTGCTTCCCTGCTGAATGTTTTTGACCATCACACCGTAATCGATTCCAAAACTGACTTTTTGTCTTTCGGTCAGCGGTTCAAATTCAGCGCCAAGTTTTTCAGCCACTGTCAGATCAGAAATCGAACGTCTTTTTGTATTTCCGTTCTGATCTCTCAGCGTCACTGTATAAACTTTTTCTTTTCCGTCTCTCAATAATTTCACTTCCACTTTGTCGCCCGGATATTTGCTGCCGACTGCGAATGAAAGTTTTCCGAAACTGCTGATTTTCTGACCGTCGATTTCGGTGATGATGTCTCCTTTTTCAATACCTGCAGCCATCGCGCCTCCGTTCTCAACCAGTTTCTGAACCAATACACCCTGTTGGTTTTTGTAGTTGGTTCCGTTTTGTTTGTTGTAATCTTTTAGCATGAATTCGTCGTTGAGATCCAGTCCCTGAATACCTATGTATCCTCTTTGAACAATACCGTATTTTTTGATGTCTTCAACCACTTTTTTCACCAGATTGGAGGGAATTGCAAAACCGTAACCCGAGAAAGTTCCGGTCGGTGATGAAATCGCAGTGTTGATTCCGACCAGATCACCGTTCGGATTTACCAGCGCACCACCACTGTTGCCCGGATTGATTGCAGCATCGGTTTGAATAAATGATTCAATCGGATTGTTTGCATTTCTTCTCAAAATATCGATGCTTCTTCCTTTTGCAGAAACGATACCTGCAGTTACTGTTGAATTCAGCCCGAATGGATTTCCGACCGCCAGCACCCAATCGCCGACATTGATTCCGTCAGAATCTACAAATTTCACAAACGGAAGATCTTTTGCATCGACTTTGATCAGCGCGATATCTGTATTCGGATCGGTCCCGACCAGTTCTGCGATATATGATTTCTGATTGTTGAGTACCACCTCAATTTTGTCGGATCCTTTGATCACGTGGTTGTTGGTAACGATATAACCGTCAGACGAAATGATTACACCCGAACCCATTCCGGTCGGTTTGTCGGGGTCATAACCCTGTCTCTGTTGTTCAGGAAAACCGAAGAAGAACTCGAACGGATCCATATATTGCCGGTTGTTGCTGCTTTTGGTCGAAAAATTATTGATGCTTACAACTGCATTGACCGTCTTTTGTGACGCCGATACAAAATCGGGTACGGTTGCCGTGTAATTGCCGTTGTAATCCACAAACGAAAACGCACCGTTGTTTCTGTCGGCCTGCGTTACCAATGGATTGTCTGAAGAATTGTTTGAAGAGAAAAACTTCATTCCCAAAACAGCGAAAGTTGCACTGAAAAGTCCAACCATCAGATAACCAAAATACTTTTTCATATAGTTTAATCTTTTAAAGTTCAAGTTTGTATTTTTTTGTTCTTTTCGAAATCAAATTTAATACCAATAAAAGCCGTCTGACAAGTGGTTTAACTGTGTTTTAACAAAAATTATCACAACTTTAAATGATTTGGACAAATGCGGTCTGAAAATGGCAGTGCTTCTGATGAATTTCTTAATTTTGTTTAAAAATTTAAAACTTGAAAATCAGTTTTTATAAATATCAGGGCGCAGGAAACGATTTTGTGATGATCGATGACCGAAATCTGGAATTTCCGGCCGAAACAGAATTCATCCAAAAGATGTGCGACCGACATTTTGGCATAGGTGCTGACGGTTTGATACTGTTGCAAAAAGATCCGTCTGCAGATTTCAGAATGGTCTATTACAATGCAGACGGAAACATCGGGAGCATGTGTGGAAACGGCGGCAGATGTATCGTCCGATTTGCTGAGGATTTGGGATTGATTAATGACAAAGCTGAATTTCAGGCATCCGACGGACTGCATACCGCATTTATTGAAAAAAAGATAATTCGGCTGAGCATGCGTGATGTCGAAAAAATTGAAAAACATCTGAATCATTGGTTTCTGGATACCGGTTCGCCTCATCATATTGAATTTATGGATGATACCCAAAAAGTTGATGTCAGGACAAAAGGAGCAGAGATCAGATACGGTTCACCTTATTTTGAAAAAGGTTCAAATGTGAATTTTGTTCAAATTCTGAATGAAGACACCATCAAAATCAGAACCTACGAAAGAGGAGTGGAGGACGAAACGTTTGCCTGCGGAACCGGTGTGACCGCGGCTGCGATTGCTGCTTACGAATCCGGAAAAATTGCAGTTGACAACATCAATGTCAAAGCGGTCGGCGGTGATTTGAAGGTGAGTTTTTCAAAAAATGATGACGGAATTTATCAGGAAATTTGGTTGAGCGGTCCTGCCGAATTTGAGTTTAAAGGTGAAATTGAAATCAAATGAGAAAGTTTGGCGGATTGATTCTGGTGTGCAGCCTGCTGATGACGGTTTCATGCAATTATTTCAGAGGCGGAAAAAAAGAAGTGAAGCAGGACGGATTTCTGTACATCCGCACCAATGCAGGATTTGACGAAGTGATGGATTCACTTTCCGACAAATTGAACCAGCCCGAAGTTTTTAAAAAATATGCAGTTTCAAAAGATTATCCTTCAAAAATCAAAGCCGGAAAATACAAACTTTCGACAGACGATACCAACAAAGAACTCCTGAACCGACTGATTCTCGGCAGTCAGACGGAAGTTCCGCTGATGATCGGAAATGAACCGACCATCTTTCATCTTGCCGGAAAAGTTTCAAAAAAGATTGAAGCCGATTCTGCACAGATTGTAAATGCAATCATCGTTTACGGTCTGAAACAAAATCCTCAGCTCGATGCAGAAACCGTGAAAATTTATTTCATTCCCAATACCTATAATTTTTTCTGGCCGACCAACGGCGAGGAGTTTGTGGAAAGAATGCTGACTGAATTTCAAAAAGTCTGGACACCCGAACGTCAGAAAAAGGCGGATGAAATGGGACTCAGCACGCTTCAGGTTTTCACACTGGCTTCGATCGTACAGATGGAATCTTCAAAAACGGACGAACAGCCAAAAGTCGCAAAAGCATATCTGAACCGGCTTGAAAAAGGAATGAAACTGCAGGCAGATCCGACTTCAATTTATGCTTATAAATTACAAAACGGATTTGATCAAAAAATTCAAAGGGTGGTCGGCACCCATCTGGCGACGCCTTCTGATTACAATACCTATAAGGTGAAAGGATTGCCGCCTGCGCCGATTTGTCTGCCCAATCTTTCGGCGGTGGATGCTGTGCTCAATCCGGCTGATCATCCGTTTGTGTATTTCTGCGCAGATCCCGACCGGCCTGGCTATCACAGTTTTACAAACAGTTATGCAGAGCATCAGAAAAATGCTGCAAAATACAGGGAATGGCTGGAAAGCAGAGGAATTAAATAGACTGAGATTTGGTCAGATTTTCGGCTTTTTCAATTTCGAGCATTTTGAGTTTTGAAATTGCAGTCTGAACCGTTTTCACATCTTCAAATTTGAGCATCAGCGTTTCAGATTCGTCTTTTGATTTTGCATCTTTTTGCTTGAATGATGCCAGTCTCGGATTTTCCTGAAGCACTTCCAAAATGTGCTGAAACTGTCTGGTCTGATAATATCCTGATTGCGGTCTTGCAATGAAATAAGCAGTCATTTTTGAATTTTTGAGTACAATCCGTTCAAAACCAAGTTCCTTCGCCATCCATTTCAGTTTCATACTTTCCAGCAGATTGGCAACTTCTTCGGGATATTCGCCAAAACGGTCGATCAGATTTTCTTCAAAAATTTTGAGTTCATCATTGTTCTCAACCTGTGTCAGATCGGTATAAAGGGCAAGCCTTTCTTCCACATTGTTGACATAATCATCCGGAATCAGCAGTTGGATATCGGTATCGATCTGAACATCCGAAACATAGATTTTATCATCGGGATTCTGACCCTGAAACAAATCTTTGAAATCGGTTTCTTTGAGTTCCTCGATGGCTTCATTCAGGATTTTCTGATAAGTATCAAATCCGATTTCTGCAATAAATCCGGACTGTTCGGCGCCCAGCAGATTTCCGGCACCTCTGATTTCCAAATCCTTCATCGCAATATTGAAGCCCGAACCCAAATCCGAAAACTGTTCAATCGCCTGCAGTCTTTTTCTGGCTTCATTGGTCAGCGCAGACAATGGCGGTGCAATCAGCAGACAGAAAGCTTTTCGGTTGCTTCGTCCGACTCTTCCGCGCATCTGGTGCAAATCGGCCAAGCCGAAATTCTGAGCCTGATCGATAATGATCGTATTTGCATTCGGCACATCCAAACCGTTTTCAACAATGGTGGTCGAAACCAGAATGTCGTATTTCCCTTCCATAAAATCGAGGATGTTTCTTTCCAGATCGTCACCGTTCATCTGTCCGTGACCGATTGCAATTTTTGCATCCGGAATCAGCCGCTGAAGCATACCCGAAACTTCTTTGAGTGTATCGATCCGGTTGTGGATAAAGAAAACCTGACCGCCTCTCTGCAATTCATAAAATATGGCGTCTCTGATTTGCTCTTCATTGAATCCGATCAGCCGTGTTTCTATCGGCTGACGGTTGGGCGGCGGTGTTTTGATGACCGAAAGATCTCTTGCCGCCATCAGTGAAAACTGCAAAGTCCTCGGAATCGGAGTTGCAGTCAGCGTCAGCGTGTCCACATTTGACCGAAGCGTTTTGAGTTTGTCTTTTACACTGACTCCGAATTTGTGTTCTTCATCGACAATCAGCAGACCGAGGTCTTTGTAATTCACATTTTTGCTGACCAGCTGATGGGTTCCGATGACGATATCGATTTTTCCTGTTTTCAGATTCTCAATGATTTCATTTTTCTTTTTTGTCGATCTGAAACGGTTGAGATATTCAACTTTGACCGGCATATCTTTTAATCTTTCAGAAAAAGTCTGAAAATGCTGAAATGCAAGTATGGTGGTCGGAACCAGCACCGCAGTCTGTTTTCCGTTTACCGCCGCTTTGAATGCAGCACGAATTGCAACCTCTGTTTTTCCGAATCCGACATCACCGCAAACCAAACGATCCATCGATCTTTCGCTTTCCATATCCGCTTTCACATCGTTGGTCGCTTTCAGTTGATCGGGCGTATCTTCATATATAAATGAAGCTTCGAGTTCGTTCTGAAGATAACCGTCCGGCCCAAACTGAAAACCTCTTTGGGTTTTTCGTTTTGCGTAAAGTTTGATCAGATCGAAAGCGACTTCTTTGACTTTTCGTTTTGTTTTTTCCTTCAGATTTTTCCAGGCATTTGAACCCAATCTGCTGATTTTTGGTTCTTTGCCGTCTTTTCCGCTAAATTTTGCAATTTTATGAAGCGAATGAATGCTCACATATAATATATCGTTGTTCTGATAAACCAGTTTGATCGCTTCCTGTTTTTTGCCCATCACATCGATCTTCACCAGACCGCCGAATTTCCCGACACCGTGATCGATATGGGTCACATAATCGCCAATCTGAAGCGAAGTCAGTTCTTTGAGCGTAATCGCTTCTTTTTTTGCAAATGAATTTCTGAGATGATATTTGTGATATCTTTCAAAAATCTCATGATCGGTAAAACAGCTGATTTTCAGATCTTCATCGATAAATCCGCGATGAATCGAACCGATGACCGGAACAAAATTCACTTCTTTTCCAAGATCTTCAAAAATGTCGTTGAAACGCTGCACCTGTTTTTCGCCCGAGCAGAAAAGATAATTTGTAAAACCTTCTTCTTTCAGCCTGTTCAGCTCTTCGGCCAGCAGATCAAACTGTTTGTTAAACGATGGCTGAGGCTTTTGATGCAGTTCAATTTCAGTTGAATTTTTAAAATAAGAATTCAGCGAAAATTCAATCACCGGAAATCTTTCAAGACTTTGTTTGAATTCATTTTCATCCAAAAAAAGTTCATTTGGTGTGGCATGACTGATTTCGCTCGAAAGTTTTTCAAAAGCTTCTTCAGCCAGACCAAAATTCCGATGAATTGATGACTGTACGATGCTCAGATTCTTTGAAACAATGATGGTTTTGTCAGATATATATTCAAAAAAGCTTTCTCTTTTTTCTGCAATGAATTTATTTTCAAGATTAGGTACAATCGTAAATGTCTTTACTTTTTCGACCGAAAGCTGACTGTCGATATCAAATTTTCTGACCGATTCCACCTCGTCACCAAAAAGCGAAATCCTGCAAGGCTTTTCTTCAGAAAATGAAAAAATATCCACGATCCCGCCGCGGATTGAAAATTCACCCGGCTCGGTTACAAAATCAACTCTTTTGAATTCGTACGAAAACAACAGTTCATTCAAAAACTCGATATCGACCGAATCTCCTTCAGAAATTCTGAGTGTATTGGTGGTCAGTGATTTTCGGGTTACTACTTTTTCAAAAATTCCCTGCGAATAAGTAACCGTGATTCTTGGTTTTTTTGCACCGTTCAAAGTATTGAGCACTTCGGTTCTCAGCACCACATTTGCATTGTCGGTTTTCTCGATTTCATAAGGTCTTCGATAAGAATCGGGCAGAAAAAGAACTTCATCTTTTGAAAACATATTTTCGAGTTCGTTCACCAGATAGGCGGCTTCCTCTTTGTCGTCGAGCAGCACCAGCACCGGATCACCCGAAAACTGAAGAATCTGAGCGGACAAAAATGAAATTGAAGAACCCGAAAGCCCTCTCGCATTGATTTTTGAAAGCCTGTTTTTTTGAATCTGGTCAATAGATTTTCGCACGAAATCGGATGATTCGTGTTTTTTCAGTACATCGTGAATGGTCTTCGTTTCCAAAACTTTTGCAAAGTTAGGATTTTTGAAAATCAGTTTTTATAAATAATTCTTAATTTCAGTCAAATGATCGACAACCGGCACACCTTCGATCCAAAGATGATTTTCTGACAGCGGATTAAAAAAGATGGCTTTCATTCCAAATTCTGTCGCACCGACAATGTCCGCTTCCCAGTCATCACCGATATAAACCGATTCCGAAAGTTTCGCACCCGATTCTTTCAATCCCGCACTGAAAGCTTTTGGATTCGGTTTTGGCGCACCTGCACTTTCGGCAGTAACCACGGTTTCTACAAAATCTTTCAATATTGAATTGTTGATTTTATAATCGGTCGTTTTTGGAAAACCGTTGGTGATGATGTGGATGTGATATTTTCCCTTCAGATATTCAAGGATTTCGATTGCATTTGGAACCAGATGTTTGCCGTCAGAAACTTCCGCCATAAACCGAAGTTCAAATTCGACCGCAAAATCCGGATTTTGAATGCCGAGACTTTTGAATGATTCCGGAAATCTTCTCGACTGAAGTTCGGGTCGTGTGATTTCAGCATTTCGGTATTTTTCCCAAAGCGATTCGTTCACTTTGTAGTAATGATCATAAAATTCATCAAAACCGTAACCGTATTCTTTTTCAATTCCAAATTCCCGATAAACTTTTCTGACCGCGATTTCTGCATTTCTTCTGTAATCCCAAAGTGTATTGTCCAGATCAAAAAAGATGTGTTTTATATTTTTCATAAGTCGGCAAAGTTAGTGCAAATCGCAATGAAATCAACTGATTTTTGAGTGTCGGATGAATTAGCGGACAATGTTTTTGCGAAATTTGAGTTTTAAATTCCAACTTCTGACACCAAATATTTGTGAATAGTTTAGTTTTGTATGGATTTCCATGGATTTGAAACGATTTCATATCAATTCGAAGCAATTCAAGACCAAAAACTTCAAAGGAGTACTTTCTTTGTTGGCAGGAAACACCATTTCAAAAATCATTGCCACCATCGGCGGATTGTTTCTCGCCAATTTCTATGGTCCAGACAATTACGGAGTTTACAATGTGTTTCTCAGTTATATCTATATTCTTCCTGTGCTGACCGGTTTGCGACTTGACAATGTGATGATCATGCAGCGCGGCAGCAAAGAAATCCGAAATCTTTTCAGCGGAATACTGGTGATTTCATTTGTGCTGACCCTACTGATTATGACGGTGATGCTGCTGTTGAAAGGTTTTGGAATCATGTCATTCAGACTGCCGTATTCAATATTGGTGCTGACCGGAATCGGCGGCGTGCTGAGCGTTTGGAATTTGACCCAAAACAATCTGTTTACAAAATACAGACTCTTTCAGCAAATTTCAACTTCACTTGTGATTTCATCTCTGTTTGCGGTTGCTTTTCAGGCAGTTTTTTATTTTATGGGCTGGAAGGAAACCGGTCTGATCTACGGCTGGTTGATCGGTTTGACCGCTTCGTTTATATACAATGTAAGGGTTTCAAAAGGAAGATTGAGAAAAATCGACATACCGCTTTTCAAACAAAGTGTGAGGGAAAACAAACGGATTGTTCAGTATTCTTATCCGTCGGACGCGATCAATGTGGTGGCGAACAACATCATGCCGATATTGGTTTTGATTTATTTCAGTCAGACCGATGTCGGGATTTATTCGATGGCATTTAAAATTTTGTCTGTTCCGCTGATGCTGCTCGCAGGTTCGGTTTCAAGGGTTTATTTTCAAAAAGCGGTCAGCGTAAATTATTCCGATAAAAAGAGATTGTACGATCTGACACTCAAAGTGATTTATCCGAATGTATTGATCATGTTGGTTTTTGTAATTTTACTCAATACGATTGGCGTTTGGCTGCTCGGAATATTTCTGGATGAAAAGTGGACAGGACTGGGTTCATATATACTTGCACTGTCGTTTTGGATCATGGCGAGAAGCGCGATGAATCCGATTGCACCTGTTGTGATGGTGATCAACAAAAATCATTATTCGCTGATTTTTAATATTTATTTGCTGCTTGTTAATTTTGTCGCTTTATATTTGGGTGTGCTGAAAGGAGATTTCCTGTATTGTATCTGGGTTTTCTCATTTCTGTCGGGTGCCGGTTATCTGGCGCTGCTTGCAATGGTTTTAACCGAATTGAAAAAGAATGCAAAAAGACAATAAAATATCATTCAAGGAAAAACTGGATTACTTGTTGTTCGGCTGGATCATCAATTGGGCTTATCCGCAGTATTACAGACCCAAATACGGTTATTCCAAATACAACAAAATATTTTTTCAGTTTGTAATTCCGCAAAAGATACTGGGCATCAACCGAAGTGTTCCCTGGCCGGTTCATTTTACATCAAAGGTCAGAGGTGCGGAAAAAATTCAGAAGGGAATCATCTGCGATCCCGGCGACAATATCGGGGTTTACATACAGGCGATGAACGGTATCATCATGGGCAGTAATGTGGGCATCAGCCCGGGCTGCAAGCTTATTTCGTCCAATCACAACAATGATGATCATTTGAAACACGATGATTCGCCACCAATCCGAATCGGAAATCATGTGTTTATTTATGCAAATTCCGTTGTGTTGCCGGGCGTTCAGATCGGTGACAATGTAGTAATCGGCGCCGGTTCGGTGGTGACCAAAGACATTCCGTCCAACTCAATTGCAGTCGGTAATCCGTGCCAAGTAATCAAAGAAAAAGAACCTTATGCCGGAAAATTTGATCCAAAAGAATTCAACCGAAAAATTCCCGAAAAATTCAGACTGTTTTTTGAATCTTAAAGACCGTAAAAGTCGGATTATTCATGATATTTGAATACTATTAAATATACGAAAACATAAAGTTTTAAATAATTAAGCCCTCTGAAAACTTGATTTTATCTTTTTATTATAGATTTTTGGAATTTGTTTCCATTTTTCATGACTGCGTTAAAATAATAGATGCCTGAGGTCAAATTCGAAATATTAACAACAATCTTATTTTGTTCTGAATGAAATTTAATATTTTTAGTATTACCGTAAATATCAACTAATTCCCACTCCAGTATTTGTTCAAAACGATAGACATTTAAATAGTTGGAAACTGGATTTGGATATAAAATTGGATAATATAAAGAGTCTTTTTGGTCAGTAATTGCAGTATTCTTTACTTTATTTTTCCTGATTAATAGATTTGAAACACAGGGGTTAATAGTAGCTGTGAAATTACTGTTTTGAAAAGCATTTACAGAAAAATTGGGAATTAATTCAATTTCATTAGCCTTAAAACTTACAGTTACATTGGAGTTAATTTGGGAAGAAGCTGTAATTTTGTTACTAACTTGAAAATCTTGGTTGCTAGAAATAGGAGATGTAATAATTAAATTTTCAAGACATTCTGCTGATTGAGGAATTAATTGTGGAAATGTTAAAGACATATATCTCTCATCATTGAATGGAAAGTTATAATAATTACTAATTGGATTTACACTTGGATTCCATACATTTGGAAAATCAATCGTTGCCCAAATTTTAGTTATTTTAATAAGGTTTTGACTTTGATAATTTTCTGCAAATGGATGTGAAAAAGTTAAATAGATTTTCTCATTTGCTGCTAATTGAAGACTTGCAGTATCGTCTAATGGAAAATCTGTTTGGCCATATTCATCTCTACCAATTAATTCACCAGTTTGAATATTATATTGAGCCAAACCAATAAAATCATATTTCGGACTAGGGTAAATACATAGACACTCTCTGCCTATTATCAAATATATTATATTACTATTTGAAGAGAATTCAGCATAAGAGGTGTTTACTCCTGTATAAAAATCAATAGGAGCTGTTTCCGTAAATTTATTTGGTGATGAAACCAAACCTGATTGATTATCGAAATTATATAGAATATTTCCGTTATTTAATTCTGAATTTCCTGAAAAAAGATATTGACCATCAGGCGAAACTTTCAGAACTGTAGAAGGACCTTCTGCAGGGCTGATAACAGGATTTGTCTGAAGCCCGGACGAAGTTATTTTATATGAATAGAAAAAATATTGTCCTCTTTCTTTTTTTTGAACAATAACCCAGAAAGATTGGTCATCACTGTGTTTTACTGAGGTTAATCCATTTAATACATCTTCTAATAACAAGTTTTCATTACCTAAATTTGGTATAATAAGTTTTCCTAAACCACCATTGAAAGTTAAGTCAACGATTCCAACTCTGAGTCCCATATTGATTATCATGTTTCCGTTAGTCGTATATTCCTGTCCGCTACCTAATAAAGTATACCAAGTTTTTTGTTCATAATTTCCATTAAAAAACACATAATATTTATTTGAGTCTCCAGGGTACGGAACAATTATCGTCGGTTGAATAGTTGTCAATCCATTTCCTTCTAAAATGCCGCTAATCATTATACCATAATCTGATGAAGAATGGTTGTACATCTTATCTCCATTCTCCATCATTAAGTGATTTTTATTATAGATTTTAAACCCATCTGTAAAAAACAATAGTTGTCCTGTTTCGGAATCGCTAATAGTAGCACTCCCCTGAAATCTAGCAAAAGGACTGCTTGGATTTGAGAAGGTTGAAGTTGTTAGATTCCCGGAGACGTGATTAAATTTCCACTGATTAAATCCAAATGTCCAATTCTCATTTTCTCTTTGACCGAAGACTGTTGATGTAATGATAGTCAAAGAAACAAGTACCATATATTTTTTTAGAAATTTCATGGTTATAATTTATGATAAAATAATTTCTAATTTCCCTGAAGTTTTGTTTCTAATATTCCAATTCGCTTGTCTTGCTCTATAATGTATAGAGTTAACTCCTCAATTTTTTCTAATAATTTTATATTCATTTCTTTTAATTCAAATCCGCCATCTTCAACAATTTTTTCTGCCGAGGGCATATTTGGCAAGTGTTTATTTTCAGATATAAAATTTTCAACTTCTTTTAATGGCATTAAATGGTATTTATCATTAAAAACATAATCCGCCCATCCTCCTGTACTGGCAAGTTCTACTTTAATCTTTTCAGTTTTTATTCCGTCTTTAACAAAAAGGCGATAATCAGAGTTATCATATTGATCTGTCCCAATGGTTATTTTTCCAGTATTAAAAATAACCATTGAGCTTTTGTTTGCCATATCCGAAAAGCGAATTCGAGTAATACCACTTGAGTTTGGAGTGCTAGTGTCGGAATTAGGATCAACAGAGTTGTTATTTGGCATGAATATATGAAGATTTTTACCAGTTAATAACCTGATAGTAGCATCTCCTTCTGTCGCCCAAGGATTTCCATTGTAAGCTTCCCTTAAATCCGAACTGTTTAAAAGTATAATTTTTTATTAATTTT